>JALOOK010000196.1 GCA_025454445.1 Oscillatoria sp. Prado101
TTTTTTGCTAGTTCAGGTTCCAAAAAAAGCCTCTTTCAAAAGGAACACGTTTTCTCCGTTAATTTCCTAAAAAATGCAAGCACTATGAAGGTTGCAGGCTGTTATTTTATTCCTTACCGGCCTTTCATGATTTGTCCCTGAGCAGGGGAATCATGCAAGGGAAAAGCCATACTGCATTCTTGAGGGCGAGAGGTTTTGAAGTCTTATCAATCTGTTCCAGTTTGAGACCAAGGAAATTACTGATAGACAGAGAGAGCGCCCGCGATGTAGCATAGTGGTGCGTCAACCCACCTCTAATGGTATGAAGCCCCCTGTTCACCGACTTCTGTGGCTAGCTGGGAATTTGGCTCTGTGCTGTCTAATTCCGGTCAACTCGGCACGAGCGCAAATAGCAGCGGATGGCACCTTGCCCACCAGCGTCACTGCCTCGCATAGCGGCAACTTTACTGTTGAGGCAGGCAGTCGCGCCGGCAATAACCTGTTCCACAGCTTTCGGGAATTTTCCGTGCCGGTAGGGGGCTCGGTTTTTTTCAATAACGCCCCAGAGGTGCAGAATATCATCAGCCGCGTCACGGGTGGAAACATCTCCAAGATTGATGGCACCCTGAGAGCCAACGGCACAGCTAACCTATTTCTGCTCAATCCCAGTGGGGTGATATTTGGCCCCAATGCCAGCCTGGACATTGGCGGCTCCTTTTTTGCTTCTAGTGCCAGCAGCCTGAAGTTTGCCGATGGGAGAGAGTTCAGCGCCACAAACTCCTCCTCTGCACCGCCGCTGCTGACGGTCAGCGTTCCCACTGGCCTGCAATTTGGCTCCAATACCGGGCCTGTCGTTAATCGCTCCCAGGCCACTGTAGTGAATTCACCCACAGGACAGCCGGTTGGCCTGCAGGTGCAGTCCGAGCGAACCTTAGCTCTGGTGGGGGGCGAAGTGCGTTTAGAGGGTGGCAATCTCACCGCTCCCGGAGGACGGATTGAGTTGGGGAGTGTGGGAGGCAACAGTTCAGTCAACCTGAACCCGAGCAATAGAGGTTTTGCTCTCAGCTATGAGGGGGTGCAAAATTTCCGAGACATTTATTTGTCAGGGGGGGCTGCGATTGATGTGACCAATTTCAGCCCTGTGGGAGGCAGTGGAGATGTCCGAGTCCAAGGCAGGCGCGTCACACTCACCGGTGGCTCGCAAATCGCCTCTTTCACAACAGGAGCGGTATCATCTGGCTCTATAGCAATAACCGCCTCAGAGTCAGTAGAACTCATTGGTACTGGTATAAGAAGAGATCCAAGAGGAGATCTGCCGGTTCTCACCAACTTGACCACCACCACAATCGGTGATGGCAATGCCGGAGACTTGACCATCAGCACCCGACAGTTGATTGTCCGAGATGGTGCCGGAATATTCACAAGCTCTGTTGCGCTCCCGATGCAGACTCCTCAAGGTCGGGCTGGCAACTTGAGAGTGATGGCCTCGGAATCGGTAGAAATCAGCGGTAGCGTGCCAATCTTGGGAGTCAGTGGATTAAGTGTTAAAACGAGAACTGGTGGAGATGCCGGAACTTTGGAAATTACCACCGGCAGGCTGATTCTCCGAGATGGAGCGCAGGTAACAGCAGCAACCTCGGGTGCAGGGCGGGGAGGAATTTTAACGGTAGTCGCTTCCGAGTCTGTGGAGGTCAGTGGCACCGGCACTGACAGTAAGGGTGAGGTTTTGCCGAGCAGTTTGACAGCGACCAGTGCCAGCACGGGCGATGCCGGCAACTTGACCGTCACCACCGGCACCCTCACCGTCCGCGATGGCGCTGAAATCACCGTTAGCGGGACGGGAACCGGAGGAGCCGGCAACTTAGAAGTCCAAGCGAGCCGGCTTCAACTCGACAGCGCCGGTCGCCTGAGAGCCGAAACCGCAGCCGGCAACAGGGGCAGCATTCGGCTTGACACCGGCAGCACACTCCTGCGCCACAACAGTTCCATCACCACAGAAGCCACCGGCTCGGCTTCTGGCGGCAACATCACCATCAGCACCGGCACGATCACCGCACTGGAAAATAGCAAAATCATAGCCAGTGCCATCAGGGGTGCTGGGGGCAACATCCAAATCGACACCCGAGGCATCTTCCGGTCTGCGGACAGTGAAATCACGGCCAGTTCCCAGTTTGGAGTTTCCGGCACCGTCACCATCAGCAACCCAGAAGTAAACCCCAGTGCCGGATTAGTCGAATTGCCCTCTGCAGTGCAAGACCCCACCAAGCAAGTCGTCGTCGGATGCGCCGCCAATGAGGGCAACTCACTGACTGTTACCGGACGCGGCGGCTTGCCAGAAGACCCAACGGCCACTGTCAGAGGCCAGACCGTTTGGCGAGATTTGCAAGATTTTTCCGAACTCGCACAGGGCAATCAAAATTCCTCACTTACCCCCATCTCTTTCTCCTTCTCCCCGCTAGCGGGGAGGAGGTTGGGGGGTGAGGTTCAATATCCCCGGACTGTGCAAAGTCCGCCCAACCCCCAGCCCCAACTCGTGGAAGCCACCGGCTGGACGATCGACGCCCAAGGGAATGTGGTGTTGGTCGCTTCTGTGCCGGCCCCGACTGCCGGCTCTGCCCCGCACAGGCCACCAGACTGCCACACAGCCGAGCGACAGGGCAGGGCTCGCTAAGGGCGGTGTTAAAAATTCCTTAAAAATTTAAGCAAAAACCCCAGTTCCAGACGCGCCCGGTATTGAGTAAAATTGGAAATTATCTCCAACGCCTACTTGCTGGGAGCAACGCCGGCTCTATGGTCAAGTCAGATCCGAAAATCCACCTACCAACGAGCGAGGAACTGCCTTGCTCGGATGATACTCCTGTGGACAGCGAAGCCCAAAATGGGATTGCCAATTTCCTGTTATTCCTGCTATAATTTATGTGGGGGAATTGCCAGGACTGGTATTTCGTCGCTATCTGACCCCCTCTGAAGCCGATCCATAGGCGCGGCTACAACTGAAATTCCCCCAACAACAACTGTAAAAATACTGCCAGTTATTTGGGAAGTTACCAGAAGAAAAACAGAAAACTATAATGGCAATTATCCGCTGTTTACTGAAAAGCATTAACTCTGGGGTCAGGTTGGGGCGTGCGAGGCGTCAAGCAGGTCTTGCCCCCCCTCTTACTCCCCCTCCCCGCAGGCGGGGAGGGGGTTGGGGGGTGGGGTTCTTCATCCCACAAATGCCCAACCCGCAACCGGCGAGACTGTCTTTTGTCGGGCTGGCATTGCTGGCAGTGCTTTTCGTGACTGCAGTGCTGCCGGCAATTGCCCGAGAGCCGGTTCTGCAGCCAGAAGTGGCAGCGCAGCCGGTGCTTTCTGCGCGGCAACTGTTGCAAAAGGGAAAACAGCTCTACGAAGAGGGACGGTTTTTGGAAGCCGCCACCGTCTGGCAGCAAGCCGCTAAGGAATATGAAGCGAAGGGTGAGTTGCTAAATCTTGCCCAAGCCCTAAACTATCTGTCATTAGCGTATCAAGACTTGGGAGAGTGGGAGCGGGCGGGAGCCGCCATAGAAAAAAGCCTGAATCTGCTGTCAAATCAGGGATATCGACAGCAAAATAGCGAGGCAATCCGGGGGCAAGCGCTCAACGCTCAGGGCCGGTTGCAACTGGCAACCGGAGACACAGAAGCGGCTAATGAAACTTGGAAAGCCGCCGAAATAGCCTACGAGCGAGCGGGGAATCAAATCGGCAAATTGGGAAGTCAGATTAATCAAGCCCAAGCCCTGCAATACCTGGGGCATTACCGGCAGGCAAAAGCGCTGTTGGAGAAACTGGCAGAGCAGCTGCAAACTCAACCGGACACTGCCCTGAAAGCTGACGGATTGCGGAGTTTGGGCACTGTCTTGCAGAGAGTGGGAGATTTGCTGCGCTCGAAAGAAATATTAGAGCAAAGTTGGGCGATTAGCCAGCGCCTCGGTGCCACTGACGGCACCGGTGCCACTTTGTTGGGCATCGGCAATATTGCCAGAGACTTAGACAAATATGATGTGGCTCTGGGGTACTACCAGCAGGCGGCGAAAATGGCACAAGACCCTCTGGCCAGGGCACAAGCGCAGCTCAACCAGCTCAGCCTGTTGGTACAGACTGAAAAGTGGTCATTAGCCAGCGCCCTAGTGCCCCAAATCGAGTTGGAGCTGTCTCAGCTGCCGCCCTCTCGCGCCTCTGTTGACGCCCGGGTGAATCTGGCAGAAAGCCTAATGAAAATGAACCGCAGGGATAGGGCCACAGCCGGGGGGAATGAAGAAAAATGCTCAATGCCCAGTGCCCAGTGCCCACTGCCCAATTCCCAAACAATTGCTCAGATGCTAGCAACAGCTGTGCGAGACGCTCGACAGCTGGGCGATTCGCGAGCTGAAGCGTCCGCTCTCAATCAACTGGCAAAGCTCTACGAACAGACCGAGCAGTGGGAAGAAGCTCACAACCTGGCCGAACTTTCGCTGCAAATTGCTCAGAAGATTGACGCGACGGATCTGGTGGCTCGCGCCGCTTGGCAGCTGGGCCGCACTCTCAAAAAAAAGGGGGATATAGCTACAGCGACTGCGGCTTATACTGAAGCCGTGAATGCGCTAGCCACCCTGCGCAGTGACTTGGTAGCTATTAATCGCGAGGTTCAGTTTAATTTTAAAGAGAGTGTGGAGCCGGTTTACCGGGAACTGGTGAGCCTGCTGCTGGCACCGGGTGCCGGTGAAGCCAACCTCAGGAAAGCTCGCTTGGTGATTGAAGCCCTGCAACTGGCGGAATTGGACAACTTTTTTAAAGACGCTTGCCTGGAAACTAATCCTGTGCGGGTGGAGGGGATTGACTCACAAGCTGCGGTTATCTATCCGATTATTTTGAGCGACCGGCTAGAAGTGATTGTGTCCCTGCCCAATTCACCCAGCCGCCACTACGCCACCCCACTCCCCGGCCCGGAAATCGAAAAAACTCTGCAAAAATTATATTCTTCTCTTTATATAGGGTATTCTAGTAGTGAGCGATTGCGGCTTTCTCAGCAAGTGTACGACTGGCTGCTCCGACCGGCTGAGGCGGATCTGGCCAGTCACGGCATAAAAACCCTGGTGTTTGTGCTGGATGGTTTGTTGCGCTCTTTGCCGATGGCTGCCCTTTATGATGGCAAGCAGTATCTCGTAGAGAAATACAGCGTCGCTATCAGTCCGGGGTTGCAGCTATTTCCAGAGGGGCTGTCAAGAAATCAGCTGAGAGTGTTAGCGGTCGGGCTGGCAGAGGCACGCCAGGGGTTTTCTGCTTTGCCGGGAGTGGAGGCAGAAGTTAAACAAATTGCTGCTAAAGCTAATTCTAAGGTACTTCTGAACCGGCAGTTCACTCGCGCCAGTTTAAAAGACCAGATAAACGCAACAGCATTTCCAGTCGTTCACTTGGCCACCCACGGTCAATTCAGTTCTAATCCTGAAGAGACGTTTTTGCTCACTTGGGATGGCCGGATCGCGGTCAAAGATTTAGACCGCTTGCTGCAAGCAAGAGGGCAAAATAATCTTAACCCGATTGAATTGCTGGTTTTAAGTGCCTGCCAAACTGCAGCCGGAGACAGGCGAGCCGCACTGGGATTAGCGGGATTCGCACTGCGGTCAGGGGCCAGAAGTACCTTGGCAACTCTGTGGGCGGTTAGCGACAAATCCACGGCGGATTTGATGGCTGAGTTTTACCATAAGTTAACCCAGCCAGAGCGGAATATTACCAAAGTCGAAGCCCTCCGTCAAGCTCAACTGGCCCTGCTGAAAAATCCGCAGTACAGCCATCCCTATTTTTGGGCACCTTTTGTATTAGTGGGGAATTGGCTGTGAGAGCTAAATGATTAACATTTGAACGGCGAGGTTTAATTATGGTAAAATACAGAAGCTCGGTTTCTCAAACAGTTTTTTATCTCTCCCTAGCCGGAGCGGTGGCCTCCGGCAGCGGCTTGTGGCAGCCAGCACAGGCGTTCAAACTGGTGTCAGGTGAGAGAACGGCGGGCGGTGTCCTCACCAGCTTGCAATTCCAGCCGCCGGGAGACGCCGCACCTGGTTCCACCGACGGGGGGGGAACTCGTGGAAATGTCAAATTCCAGCCGCCGGGGGATAACGCACCGACTTCCACCAACGGGGGAGGAACCCGTGGCGATGTCAAATTCCAGCCGCCGGGGGATAGCGCACCGGCTTCCACCAACGGGGGAGGAACCCGTGGCGATGTCAAATTCCAGCCGCCGGGAGACGCCTCACCGACTTCCACAATTGGGGGAGGAACTCGCGGACCGGAATTCCAGCCGCCGGGAGATGCCGCACCCAGCAACACTACGGGGGGAGGAACTCGCAGCGAAGAACTCTCCGAGCTCATACCGCTGATTCCGCAGACTAAAATAGGGCGGACAGTGGCGGCGCGTCCGACATTTTTTGTTTATGTGCCTCCAACTTCCTCAAAACAGGTATTTTTTAGCCTGCAAGATGAAAATAGAAACTCTCACTACCAGACTACCCTGAAGATATCGGGGCAGGGGGGAATTGTCAGGGTCACACTTCCTGCAGACGCGCCGGAACTGGAAATAGGGAAAAATTATATGTGGTTCTTGGCCACTGTGGAGCCTGGAGACATTCTCCGCCCGGACAGTCGTGGGGTCAGTGGGTGGGTGAAGCGAGTTGAACCCCCAAGCAGCAGCGCCCAAAATTCATCCCTGACTCCCCTAAAGCTGGCCACCTTGTATGCCGAGTCTGGCATTTGGTACGATACAGTTGCTGTGCTGGGTGCGGCTAAACAGGCGCAGCCGGAAAATGCTACCCTAGCAGCTGAGTGGAAAGAGCTGTTGGAGCAGGTGGGACTGAAGGGTATCGCCACTCAGCCGATAATAGAGTGGTAGGCGATATGTTAATAACATGTGGCAAAAGCTGAGACAGCGAATTGGGGAATGGGGAGGGGTACTGGCGATCGCTCCTAGCGTGGCAGCACTGGCCATTGCTGGGAGCGCAGCTGGGATTTTTCAGATGCTGGAATGGGCAACTCTCGACCAATTTTTTCACCTGCGTCCAGCGGAGTCAATTGACCGGCGGATTGTGCTGGTAACAGTTGGGGAGTCAGATATCAGTAAGCTCGGGCAATGGCCCATGCCAGACCGGGTGATGGCGCAGCTGCTGCGCAACGTCAGAGCCCAGCAGCCTAGAGTCATCGGTATGGATATCTATCGGGACTTGCCGGTGGAACCGGGGCATAAAGAATTAGTGCAGGTGTTTGAGTCCACAACGAACCTGATTGGTATCGAGAAAGTGGGCGGGAATAGAATCCCACCGCCGCCGGTGCTCAGCAAGTTCGACAGAGTGGCGGCGTCCGATCTGGTGTTAGATGCGGATGGCAAAGTGCGCCGAGCGTTGATACTGATCGGCGCTGCAGACGGTCAATTTAGAGAGGGGCTGGGGGCAAAGCTGGCGCTTGCCTACCTGGAAAAGCAGGGCGTGTCTCTGCGCTCGATTGATGCTAAGAAAAAAATCTATGGGCTGGGTGGCGCGGTGTTTGTGCCCCTGACGGGAAATCAGGGGGGGTATGTTGCCGGTGACACGGGCGGCTACCAGATTTTGTTAAACTTTCGGGGAGGGCTTGAGAAGTTTCCCAGTATATCGATGACTGATGTGCTGGAAAACCGCATCCCCCCTGATTTGATGCGCAACCGTGCTGTTTTAATTGGCTCAACTGCAGAGAGCCTCAAGGACGTTTTCCAAACTCCCTACAACAGCACTATTTTCGGAAATCCTACCCTAACTCCAGGCCCAGTAATTCATGCGAATATAGCCAGCCAGATTTTGAGTGCCGCTCTGCAAGGGCGTCCGATGCTGCGAGTTCCGAATAAAACCCAGAATTGGCTGTGGATTTTGGTCTGGTCTTTTGCCGGTGCGAGCGGGTGCTTGCAATTGCTGCAAACAAACGCATTTAAAAAGAATGTCTTTTTTGGCGGAGCAGTGTGCGCTACTGTATTG
>JALOOK010000197.1 GCA_025454445.1 Oscillatoria sp. Prado101
TGGGTAAAATCGCCGCAATTGTGCAACGCCTGAGATGTTCCCCCCCCTTTTTAAGGGGGGGCTAGGGGGGGATCTGACCTGACTGACTGCTTTCGTAGCAACTTGAGTTATATGGCAATATTTACGATTGGGAACGGAGCTGACAGTATATTGCAAAATCTGCGTTTATCTGCGTTTATCTGCGGTTCAATATTTAAAACCGCTTTCTGAACGCAGAAGTAGATAAACGCGGACAGGTAAATAACTCAAGTTGCTAGTGTGGGGTTGGTTACTATAGCAGTTGGCACGCTCGGTGAGGACATGGGCATCATCGCCAGATCGCCAGATCGCCAGATCGCCAGATCGCCAGATCGCAAAAGCTCGTAGTCTGATGCGCCATGCGCCATGCGCCATGCGCCATGCACTATGTATGCGCCATGCGCCATACCATTAATGTCCGCGCGCAATCTGACTGCTGCTATATATTTGAGAGGCTGTCTGTGGGTAGTACAGGCGTGAGGGCGAAGCATGAGCGAATATAATCCTTTCACGGATTGCCCATATCCTCGCGCTCATGCTTCGCCCCTACAGGAACTCAAGTTTAGGGGCTTTTTCATTGACTTTTCTCTCGCTTCCGCATCAGAAATTTCCTGAGCCATGCCAATAATACCTGTAACATTGCCGTGCCGATCACGGCAAACATCTTTTTGGGTGATAAACCACCGCTGGCTATCCCCCACTTTGATAACTTCCACAAATGTTTCAGGTTCTCTGGTACTGAGAATATGGCGGTCGTTTTCGAGAAACATATCCGCACTCTCAGGCGGAAATAATTCCGCGTCAGTCTTGCCGATAAACTCCCGCACGGAAACCCCGACTATCTGGGCCAAAGCCGTATTGAGCATCACATAGCGCCCCGCAAGATTCTTGCAAAAAATGAATTTACTTTTGGGGGCAGCAATCTCTGGCAGCAGGTTGTAAATGCTACGCACCAACGTCTGTTCTAGATGGCGGTCGCTGACATCCTCAACCATCGCCAAAAAATACAGAATATCTCCCTGAAAGTCGCGCATCGCCAGCAATGTCAGCTGCACCCACCGAACGTCTTTGTTTTTCTTGATTAAACGTTTTTCCAATTGATAGCTGTTAGTCTCTCCCTGCAATACCTCCTCGATATAGGGAATTTCCTCGGGCAGGTCTTCTGGATGAGTAATATCCAAAAAGTTGAGTGCTGCCAGTTCAGCCGGCGTATAACCCAACAGCTCGCAGAAGGCTTGATTCACTTTGAATAACTGATAGTCTGGGAGGGCAGACAAAGCCATGCCGATCGGAGATTCTTCAAAAATCCTTTGCAATTGCTCCTGGCTCTGGCGCAGCGCCGCCTCAGCTCGCTTGCGGTCGCTAATGTCGCGCATGACGCCCAAAAGGCCGACTGACGCACCGCTCTCATCCTTGAGTGCGCTCACCGACGCCTCGACATACAGTTCTTCGCCGCTGTTCTTGACATGCAGCACCTCTCCCCGCCAGAATCCCTGAACCGCAAGACTCGCCAGCGCAGCCGCTTCATCCTCGGGCTTGTGCCAGCGATACTGATAAACTTCTTGCAATCGCCGCCCGAACACCTCAGCTGACGGATAGCCATATAACCGTTCCGCACCGGCATTCCAGTAAGTAATGCGGTGATCAGTGTCAATCGCCACCACGGCATCATTCACCTGAGACAGAACGCTAGCCTGAAACCGGATTTCTTCCTCTACCCGCTGGCGCTCAATAATTTCCTGTCGCAACTGCTGATTCGCCCTGGCCAATTCGCCGGTGCGCTGCTCCACCAGCTGCTCCAGGTGTTGCCGGTACTGTCTCAATTCTTCCTCCGCCCGCACGCGATCGGTGACGTCCTCGATCGTGCTCAGATAGTAAAGAGGCGCTCCCCGATCATCCCGCACCACCGAACAGGTCAGGTGAACCCAGACGATCTCGTCGTTTTTCTTTAGGTAGCACTTCTGGATTTGGTAGGAGGGAATCTCTCCTGTGAACAGCTGCAGCTTCAGCCCCAGATCCCGCTCAATGTCCTGCGGGTGGGTAATATCCAGCAAGGTTCGCGCCGCCAGTTCTTCTGGAGCGTAGCCCAGCATCTGGCACAGCCTGGCATTGACGCTGACAAACCGATACTCGCGGTCAATGATGGCCATGCCGAGGGGCCCTTCTTCAAAAATCTTGCGGAATCGCTGTTCGCTTTCCCGCAGCGCCTGTTCTGCCCGCACCCGCTCGGTGATATCTTGCATCAGCCAGCGCATGCCGGTCAAATTGCCTGCCGGGCTTTGCTGCGGAGCAACGGTGAATGCCGCGATCGAGGGCTGAGCTAACGGGGGCTGAATCAGAAACGGTGAGGGGTGAAGCGGAAGCGGGGAAGACGGGGTGAGCCGGTTCTGCCACTGTTGCTGCTCACTTCTGATTTCCTCCAACAGCGCCTGAAAGGCTTCCCTATCCGCAACAGCCACAAAATCCGCCAGGTTAATACCGGCTAAAGATGCCGGAGATCTGTTCAGCTTCAGCGCTGCGGCGCGGTTGGCTTCCAAGATCGCGCCACTGCTGTCTGTCACCAAATAACCGTCAGGGGCGAAGTCGAACAGCTCCTGGTAGCGCCGCCTCTCGGCTTCCAGTGAATTGTAACTGGCAAGCAGCTGCAGGTTGAGGCTCTGGAGTTCTTGGTTGGAGGCGTACAGTTCCTCGTTGACGCTCCCCAGATACTCGTTGGACAGCTGCAGCGCCTCGTTGGCTGACTCCAGCTCCTCGTTGGTGTTTTGCAGTTCCGCGTTGGCCACCTCCAGCTCCTCATGGGAAGCTTGCAGTGCCTGGTAAGCGGTTTCCAGTTCCAGGTTGGTGCTCTGGAACTCTATTTGCAGCTGGCGGTAGGCAGTTATGTCGCTCAAGGAGATACCGGCACCGAGAATGTTGCCGGTGCCATCCACCACGGGGCTGACCTGAATTTCCAGGTGCATGGTCTTTTGATCTGGGTGCAAAAATTCCACGGGGCATATTACCTGCGGATGACGTTCCGCACAAGCCTGCTGGATGCGCAGGCTCAGCTCCACCGGCAGCAAGCCGCCAGCCCCCCTGCCAGCCTCACCCCCATACCTGCCCTCTAGCTCCTGAAATCGCCGGCCCACATCCTTCTCGCTCAGTCCCAGCAGCGCCTGCGCCTGCCGGTTAGCTATCGCTAAATTCCCCTTGACATCTACGATAATTTGTGCTATGGCAAGAGAGTCGAAGGCAATTTTGAGCAAATGCCAGTCTCCCGGAGGCGGGTTGCTGGTTTCGGGGGTGAGGGCACCTGAAAGCTGGCGCTCCCGCCTGCCGGTGTGCGGCAGTTTGGCGAAGATGCCAGCTTTGAGGTTGGTTGGGGTGAAGAGGTGGGAGTTGGCGAGCAGGGTTTGGGCCAGAGGTGACTTGGGCTGGCCCAGGAACAGGAAGCCGGTGTCTTTGAGCGCGAAGTGGAAGCGCTGCACGATGCGGGCCAAGGTGCCGGCACTGATTGAACCTGGGGGATGGCGGCAAACTAGCCAGTCTAGGTGCGGAAAGGGGGCATCGGAGAGCAAGTCGTGACGGCCAAAAATCAGCGATCGCCGCAAATCGTAACGGAATGTGTAGCCGGATGCCGCCCGGTTGAAGTATTTGTCCCGCAGTTGTGGAGGAATTCCCCGAATCTCTTTTTCGGTATAGGATGCCTGACGGGCTTGCGACAGGGCATCCTCGGCAGCGTCTGTGGCGTAGATTTTCACCCGGGATCTGAATGCCTCCACTCCTAGGGCTTCGGCGAGTGCGATCGCCAGGGTGTAAGCGTCAAAACCGGCATCGCAACCGGCAACCCAGGCCCGGATTGGCTCTGTCTCGGACTTCGCCGCTAGGATCTGCGGGACAGTCTCAGAACTCAGGCACTTCCAGGCGGACAAGTCCCGGCAAAAGCCGCTGCGCTCGCTCAGCAAGCTCTCGTACAGGCGGCTGAACTCCAGAAGGTGCGCCTCCAGATAGTCTTGGTAGTCACTGAAGGTTCCCACCCCAACCGACTGCATGCGCTTTTTCAGGGAGCGCATCAGGTTGGGGCGCTTGCAGCTATTGAAATCGAAATCCGCTCGCTGCAGCAAGAAATTCAGCAAGCTTTCCAATTGTGAGTTAGGGGTGGGATCAATCATCCGTCGCTTTTGTTTGGCTCGCTACAGAAAATGTCACTCGATCCTTGCAGTGGCAGTGTCAAGAAAAAGGTAGTGCCCTCACCAGTAGCACTTTCGGCCCAGATGCGCCCCCCATGCTGTTCGACGATCGTGCGGCAAATCGCCAAACCCAAGCCGGTGCCCCCTTTCTGCCGGGAGTCTGAGGCATCCACCTGCTGAAAGCGCTCAAAAACAGTTTTGAGCTTGTCCGCCGGAATCCCCCGCCCTTGGTCTTTGACAGCAATCAGCAATTCCCAATCCAGACAGCAGAGGGGGTGAGGGAGTGAGGGGGTGAGGGGGGAATTGCTCCTGCTCTCCCCCAATCTCCCCCGCTCCGGACGGCCATTAGGGCTGCCCCTATCTCCGCTTTCCCGCTGCCTGACCTCGCTGGTCAGCCAGACGGTCGTCCCCGGAGGGGAAAATTTTATAGCATTGCTGAGCAAATTTGTCAAGGTCTGGAGGATGCGATCTGGGTCAGCCAGCAGGAAGACCCCTTGTGGGTGCCCGACAACCGGCACCACGGAGAGGGCGATCCCGGCTTTCTCGGCCATGTCCCGCATCAGGTCGGACGCCTGCAGCATGAGAGCGCCGGCGTTGCAGGACTGTTTGTTGAAAACAACCTGACCGGAGGCGATCCGCTCCAGATCCAGGAGGTCGTTGATCAGGCGCACTAAACGCTCTGTGTTAGTGGTGGCGATTTCCAGCATCCGCTGCGCTTTTTCCGGCTGCGCTTGCAGCAAGCCGCCGGTCAGCAAACCCAGGGAGCCGTGTATGGAAGTCAGGGGAGTGCGCAGTTCGTGGCTGACGGTAGAGATAAACTCGTCTTTGGTTAGCTGCGCTCTCCGGCGTTCGCTGATGTCGCGAATGACGCTCACAAGACCGGCACTGGCACCTGTCTCATCTTTGAGACGGCTAGCAGAAATCTCAACATAGATTTCTTTGCCGCTGCTGTTTAGGTGCACGATCTCGCCGCGCCAGCAGCCGGTGCTTTTGAGGGCTTCCCGGGCTGCAGCTTCATCCGAGGGGTAACACCAGCGAACCCCATAGGCAACAGTTTCGGGCCGGCCTAAAATTTGATCTGATTGTATGCAGTATAACTGTTCTGCAGCCTGATTCCAATAGATGATGCGGCCCTCGCTATCAGTGGCCACCAGAGGGTCGCTGACATGAGAGAGGATGCGGGATTGAAACTTCAGTTGCAGGAGTTGCTCCGCTGTCAGTTCTGGAGGCCCATCGTACAGGCTCCATTTGGCCATGTCTTGCAGCAGCCAGCGCCAGCCGACAGGAATGCCGGCAGTTTCGGGAATCGGGGCCAGGGTGAACGCGACTTTCAACACCTGGTCACGGCCAGGCTGCAGGTGGAGTTCCCCCTCTTTGACGCCAAGAATGGCAGTTTCCTGTGGCCACGACTGGTTGAGCAGGTGGCGAAACTTCTGGCGGTCTTGCAAGGCCACAAACACGCTCAGGGGTTTCCCTATCAGGTAGTTGTGGGGGCGATTGAGCAGGGTGGCGGCGGCGCGGTTGGCCTCAAAAATGACGCCAGCGGTGTCTGTCACCAAGTAAGCGTCTGGGGCAAATTCAAAGAGATCCTGGTAGCGCCGGCGCTCCCACTCCCAGGCTTGCTGGACAGCCGCTAGCTCGTCATTTATGGCTCGCAATTCCTCACCGGCCACCTGTAGCTGTTGCAGGGTAATGGCCAGTTCCGTGAGGGCGGTGGCCAGCAGCTGTTTTTGCGGCACCGGCAAGCCGTCGGCAGGCTCCTGCATCAGCGCTTCCAGCCTCTGGAGTGAGGACTCTATTTGCACGTCGAAAAGGTTTTTTGTCATCTGACTGAACCCTCTTGGGAAACATGCTTATTTAAAGTTTTTTTATGTTTATTTTTAACTTATAGCGGTTCTGGATGAACTATGGCCCAGAAACCCGGTTTCTTTAAGAAACCGGGTTTCTCAGTACCTGAGTGGGATTTCTCCTGGAGAGGATCTGCTTGTTAAGCATCAGGGACAATTCGCCCCTTGTCCCTGGTATTGTAAAACTTCCTTCACAGAGTAGACAGTAATATAGCGTTTCTCTGAGTTCTCTGGTTCTCTCGTTTCTCTCGTTCCCAGCCAGGCAGCTGGGAACGAGGGGCATACTGCTCTAGCAGCAGTCACTTAGATCAGGAGGTAGCCTTTTACACCTAGGCCAATGAGCGCATGGCCTATGGCGCATGGCCTATGGCGCATGGGAAAGACTCACAGCAATGCCCCATCGCCCCATCGCCCCCTGCTCCATCGCCCACTGCCCATATCCGTTCCCGTGCGTGGCTACTGCTATATCTGCTTGTCCCGCCCCTACTTGACAAACACCTGCTGGGCGACAAACAGCCCAGAACGGGCAATAGATTTTTTCAGATCCGAAAAGATGGTTTTTACAATTTCCCGACTTTAGACCTATTTTGTATATATGTATTCTTCCGGAAGTTAAAAAATCCAAGCTCGCGGGCCACCCTGGCCACACAGCACAGGGCCTTAGGCCGGCGGCTCGGTCAGCTCTTCCATGAGCACAATAACCCAGAGGGGCGCTGGCAGCATTCCCACCAAGGGAGTGCAGGAGATGCGACAGCGAATCGATTTTCCCCGGCGGTTAATGGCGTCGAGCACAACTTCCTGGCAATCCTGACTGCCGGCTTGACAGAGGCGGATCGTGTCCCTGAGTTCCTGCACCGGCAAGCCAATATCTAAATTCAAGAAAAAATGCCCCTGGACTTCTTGAGAGCGCAAGCCCCACAGATCCTCAGCCCGGTTGTTCCACAAGTTGACGCTCAGCTTGTCATCCAAAACCGCGATGCCGACGCGCAGGCTGCCCAGGATACCCTCTAAAAAGCGATTGACGTGGTTGAGCTCATCGGTGCGCTGGCGCAATTCCTCGTTCATTGTCTCCAGTTCCTCGTTGGCAGACTGGAGTTCCTCGTTCATGGTTTCCAGCTCTTCGTTGGTAGACTGGAACTCTTCGTTGGTCGTTTCCAGCTCCTCGTTGGTAGACTGGAGTTCCTCGTTGGTCGTTTCTAGCTCTTCATTGGAAGCCTGCAGTTCCTGGTAGGCGGTTTCCAATTCCTGCTGGGAGTTGAGCAGTTCCTGCTGCAAGTGGTGGTAGCGCGTCACATCGCTGAAGCTGATGCGAGCCCCCAGTAAAATTCCGCTGGCTTCCTGCAGGGGAGTCACCGTCATGTCCAGGTAGACGACATTCCCCTCTGGGAGGACGAATTCTACGTCCGACACCTCAACGGGCTGGCGTTCGGTATAGGCTTGCTGTAGCTTGGAACGCAGCTCGACTGGGCGGTAAGACACTTCCAGATCCTGCAAGCGGCGACCCAAATCTTTCAAAGTCAGGCCAAACAGCGCCCGCGCCTGCCGGCTGACCATTGCCAGATGTCCGTTGCTATCTACTACTAGGTGTGCCTGTTCCAGAGTGTCAAAAGCTTCATCGCGCAAACGCATATGAGTATTCGGTGAGTTGGCGATTGCCAAGGGGCTTTTTTGTGCCATTAAAAGCAGGCGATCGCGCATGCTAATCTGCGGCACTTTGGCGAAGATGCGATACTTGAGGTTGACTGGCGCGAACAGCTACGTGAATTCATGTCTGCGGTATCTCAAGGACACGATGACTCTACGTGGCGCAGGCCAAACCGACGCTGGCTTGGCGAAGACCTGTACATGCCGTCTTCTATCTCTGAGTCTATGGGGTGTCTTGTAGTTGGCATCGACACGAGCGGCAGCGTGACAG
>JALOOK010000562.1 GCA_025454445.1 Oscillatoria sp. Prado101
AGCCCAACTACGAACTTTTGGGCTAAAGCCCAACTACGAACTTTTGGGCTAAAGCCCAACTACGAACTTTTGGGCTAAAGCCCAACTACGAACTTTGGGCTAAAGCCCAACTACGAACTTTTGGGCTAAAGGTCAATCAATATGCTAACATTTTACAGCCTTGCCTGCCTGATACATTGCCATGACTAACCAGCTATTCTGCGGCGATAACCTCAAAATTATGCGCCAATACCTACTTGACGAATCGGTGGATTTGTGCTATATAGACCCGCCCTTTAACTCCCAGCGCAACTACTACCAAATCTGTAACGAGGGCGGCAAAGAAACCAAAGCAAAAGCCTTTGCTGATACCTGGAAATGGGATGACACCGCCGAAACCGGCTTTTCTGAGATCGCCGGCAACAGCCAAGGCAAATTCACCCCGCAAAGCGCTGACCTGATTGCCGGTTTAGCTAAAGTCTTGGGTAAAGGCAGCTCCCTCGCCTATCTAGTCAGCCTCACCCTCCGCATCGCGGAAATTTACCGCATCCTAAAGCCAACCGGCAGTTTCTACCTGCACTGCAACCCCACCGCCAGCCACTATCTGAAATTAGTGCTAGATGCCATTTTCTGCCCCAGGGGAGGCGAGTTTCAAAATGAAATAATCTGGTGCTATTCAATCGGCGGGAAAAGTCGCCAGCGCTTCGCCCGCAAGCACGATACAATCTTATTCTACACCAAAACAGCTAAAAATTACACCTTCAATCATCAAGCCGCAGCCATTCCCAGAAAAGTTACCTCTCACATGAAAATCCAAACCGACTCAGAAGGAAAGCAATATCAAGAAAAAACCGACCGCCAAACCGGCAAAGTTTACAAGTATTACCTGGAGGACGGAAAAATCGCTGAAGATTACTGGACAGACATTGAAACCCTAAACAGAACAGACAGACAGCGGATGGGCTATCCCACCCAGAAACCGGAAGCCCTTTTAGAGCGCATCATCAAAGTCAGCAGCAATGAAGGCGATCTGGTATTGGACGCTTACTGCGGTTGCGGGACTACCTTAGCAGTCGCTGAGCGGCTCAACCGGCAGTGGATAGGTGCGGACATCAATTCGAGGAGCGTCAGCCTAATTCTCAAACGCCTGGAAGATTCCTTCGGCACGGACATCCTCTCCCAAATCCAAATCCTCTCCCATCCGGCTGATTAATTTTATTTTGGGAATCCACGGCCCCTGAAACTTCACGCTCTTGCCGGTATCTTACCAGATATCCCACAATCTCAAATCTAAAATCTAAAATCTAAAATAGATAGCACCGGCAAGCCGTGTCGCCCGAAGCGGCACACAACTGCCTGTAGTATTGCCATCTGCCGACCGTCAAATTTTATGAGTTCATCCATACGCCGGTTACGCCCAGCACCCCAAGCCATCGATCGCCACCGCCGCCAGCACACCATCATAGTCGCTGCACTGCTGGCAATTGCCATAACCCTGAGCGGCTGCGCCGCGTCGGGTCAGTCAGGCAGCTCCAAACCAGTCAGTCCAGAATTAAAAGAGCAAATTTTGAAGGTTGTGCGCGAAAATCCGCAAGTGATTGTGGAGTCAGTACAGACGTACCAGCAGCAACAGCAGCAACAGCTCCAGCAAGCACGCCGGTCATTTTTGCAGCAAATGATCTCCAATCCCGGCGCAGTGATTGGCGACTCCCCCGCCACCGGCGCAGCTGATCGCAAGATTGTCCTGGTCGAGTTCTCCGACTTTCAGTGTCCGTTCTGCGCCAAAGCTCACCAGACGGTCAAGCAGTTCATGGACAAACATAAAGATAAAGTCACCCTGACCTACAAGCATTTGCCGCTGACTCAGATTCATCCAGAGGCGCTGCCGGCGGCCAAAGCGGCGTGGGCTGCAGGACAGCAGGGTAAATTCTGGGAGTATTACGACGCCCTGTTCACCCAGCAACAAAAGCTGGGCGAGCCGCTGTACATCGCGACTGCCGAAGGGCTGAAACTGGATATGGCTCGGTTCAACCGGGATCGCAGTGGGGCGGCGGCGGAGGCTGCCATTGAGAAAGACATCCAGCTGGCTGAGAGTTTGGGGATTAATGGCACCCCCTTCTTCACCCTCAACGGCGAAACCCTCAGCGGCGCTATCGAACTCTCTGAGATGGAGAAGGCTCTAGAGCGAGTCCGAGCTGCAGCTGCAGCTGGAGCTGCAGGCAAGTGAAAATGCCCTAACTGCTTTTAACTCGCTCCCCGCCTGAGGTTGGGAGCGAGAAAGTCGGCGTTGCACAGCAGAAAAACCATTGAAATTTTTTCGGCTATTATCTAGACCGTTTCTCACTCCCCCTCTCCGCCTGCGGGGAGGGGGTTGGGGGGTGGGGTTGACGCCACGGGCGCGTGCGACGCCAGAAAGTCAGGGGTGTGGGGCAGCCGGCACCGTTAAACCGTGGCCAATTCCGGTGTGGGTTCTGGTGTGGGGCGCTTGCTGTTGCGAATGCCTTCAATCGCCTCAGCGTAGCTCTTAGCCTTGAACACAGCCGAGCCTGCCACAATGGCATTAGCACCGACTTCCAGGACTTCCCAGGTATTGTTCC
>JALOOK010000198.1 GCA_025454445.1 Oscillatoria sp. Prado101
AAAAATTCTGGTATTTCTAGATAAAAGAATAACTTAATTATGAGCGATGAAACGGAAGTAATATTAAGTTACAGTCCCCCGGCGGAAACAGCCGGGGGACTGTCTTTTGGCCCTCTTGTCGCAACCGCTGAGTGGCTGGCATCCATTTTTCTACAGCATCAAGAAACCAAGTTGGTTGAGGAAACCTGGTTTCTGGCTGCCGCCATGTTAGGCTGAAGTATGCCGGCACACTTGCATCAAATGGGGCTAACTGTAGACAAACGCTATGGTGTCGAGAAAATCGAAAAGGCTGTTCTTGATATCCGCGATTTCCTCTTCAAGTGGGCCGGGGGTTTCCTCGTCCCAAAAGTGGCGCTGAGCGGACACCGTGTAACAGAAGTCGGCAGCAATAAAAGAGACAAGCCCCCGGTAAGCATTCATGGGAACTTCAGAACCGTCTTCGGTTTGCTTTGATATCGTTGAACCCTGGGGCATATCGACGGCAATGAAGTAAGCGCCATGCATCAAATCATCGATATACTCTTCCCACAAAATCTTGGAGCCGGGGAAATGGGCGAGAATGGCCTCGGAGACGTAATTACTGAGAAACGTTTTGAAAAATTCTTGCTGGCCAACTAACTGTATCCGGTCGCCCACTTCAGCGGTAAAAGGGCTATAATCAATTCTCAGGAGAGTGCCAAAATCGTCGGAAAACGCGACAGACCCTTCTTGCGAGCTGATCAGGCCGCCTTTTTCTGGGTCAGTGGGCACCGGCACGGTGAAATTGCCGAGCGGAGACTCATACAGCTCACTGTCTGCCGGTTCCTCATAAACTCCCACTGCAATTTCCGCCAAATCTCTATCCGTTGGGCTGAGTTGGAACGTCCGCACCTCGTTTTCTCCCTCTTCCCCCTCTTCCCATTCTCCCGACAATTCCTCAATCACCTCATCTAAAATTAGATCTGCCTCTTCATCGTCAATATCCAAAGCTTCTTGCAAATCGCAGATAGCCTCAACTTCTTCATCAGAAAGCTCTCCCTCTTTCTGAGCAGCAAGCATCATAATTGAGAGCGCAAAAGCATCTACCAAATGCTCATAACTCAGGGAATCATAAGCCTGATTAAACAGGGCTCCCAAACCCTCAATATCCGCCTGATTGGCGAGTTTATTCACCAAGCTATAAACCTCCTCTTCTGAGTATCCCTCAAACAGATCGAAGGCTAGCAGTATACGCCCCGCCCTTTCAAGCTCCTGGCGATTGTTTGAGGTGGCCATTTTGGTGACGGTAGCAATTGCAGCCACAGCTTCCTCAGGAGCCAGGGTGAATGTGGTTGTGTCTTCAGTATTGAATACAAAGTCAAACTTGCCCATAGATTTTTTACGCCTGGTTTTAACCTTGCTATTTTTATAGCAGATTGCCAGCCTCTATGTGCGGGTTGCCAGCATATCTTAAGGAGAATTTAAGGTGCCGCACCTAACACCTCCAATCTTCCTTGGCGCTCGTTCACGGGGGGGGTTTAAGGCCCTCTTGGCGTCTAGGGCGATTTAATCGATTATACTCGTAGTTGTTGGATTGCTTATCGTAACACCCATTCCCATGACATCAGACTCCCAACTGCTGACCGATCCATTCCTGCAACTGCCAACTCCGACTTCCGTGAGGGTTGTGTGGTTTACCGAGTTTGCCGGCACCGGCCACACGGTACAATATGGCAAACACCTCAATCAAGAGGCAACTGCCACCACCAGCAAGCTGAGCCGCATTCGCGAAGACCAAAAATCGCGGGTGGGTTCCCAGACTGAGGATAACCTGGTCTATCAAAAGCCAACCCTCCGACATATCTGGCGTCACGAAGCGGAAATCGGCGGATTGACTCCCGGAGAGCGAGTGCCTTATCGTGTCACCAGCGTGCGAGAAGACGGGGAAAGTTTCAGCAGCGCCACTTTTACTCTCGCACCGGCACCCTTACCGGGAACTCCCCTAAAAATCCTGCTGACATCCGATCACCAGCTGATGCCGATGGTGGCTGCCAATCTCCAGAAAGTAGGGGAAACTGTCGGTAAAATAGATGCGGTTTTCTTTGCCGGTGATTTGGCAAACATTCCAGATCGCGCCTCGGAGTGGTTTGACGACAGTCGCGGGAATGCTTTCTTCCCCTGTCTGCAAGGTCTGGCAAACTACGAAATGGAAAAAAATGGCATTAAAACAGTGTACACCGGCTCCCAAATAATCCAGCACGCGCCGCTGTTTCCGGCAGCCGGCAACCACGAAGTGATGGGGCGCTTTTCCACGGAAAGTAACCTCAACTACCAGATTTTTGATTCCTTCCCCCGCGCTGCGGCGGAGGAACTTTACGCGAAACATGCCGGTCAGCTGAACCCCAGCGGCGATCCGGAGGTGCGGGAAGCTTGGCTGAAAGACAACTCCTTCAATACTAGCACATACGAAGAAATATTCAGCTTCCCCAAAAGCGGTAAAAGAGGGCAAAAATACTATGCTGTCACCTTTGGCGACGTGCGCTTGGTGACACTTTTCATCACGAACATGTGGCGCATTCCCAGTCTCGACGCCACAGCAAAGGGAAGATACCGCGAGCGAGAGGAGGATTTGAACAGCCCAACTGCTTGGGGTTACGGGCAGCACATTTTTGAGCCAATTGCCAAGGGAAGCGAGCAGTATGAATGGCTGGAGAAAGAAGTCAACAGCGCAGAATTCAAGCAAGCGAAGTACAAAGTTGTGATGTTCCACCACCCGGCGCACACTCTGGGCGACAATATCGTGCCGGCTTTTACCGAGCCGGTGCAAATAATTGAGCGTCATGAAGATGGCACCATCAAAGCAATCCGCTACGAGTACCCGAAGGATAAGGATTACATTATCCGAGACGTAGTGCCAATGCTTGAGAGTGCCGGTGTGCGGCTGGTATTTTTCGGGCACTCGCATTTGTGGAACCGATTTGTCAGTGATGCCGGCACGCACTTTTTGGAATCCTCGAATGTCGGCAATTCTTACGGCGCTGCTTTTGGGGAAAATAAGCGGGTTGTGCCAGAGGGTTATAAAGAGGAGTATGTTGCCCTGGGCGATCCGAACGGGTTGGAGCCGGTGGTGCCGGCAATTGCGCCGCTGCGGGGTGAGAATGGCGAGCCTTTGCCCTATATTGCCAGTAATGATATCACGGTTTTTAGCATTCTTGATACCGGTGCCGGTACGGTGAGCAGTTATTATTTTGACACGCGGGAGCCGCAATCGGAGGTGGTCAAGTTTGATCAGTTTGGGGTAAGTTAAAATAGGCGGAAAACCTGGGTATTTGGAGGGCGGCCACGGGGGCCGCCCCTACAGGTAGCCGGTGAATGGAATGATGCTGTTGGCGAATGGGTGTGTCAGTCGGTCGGGCACTATGCAGCCGCCCCTACTGCCTGGGAAAGCGCCTCAGGAGGCTCTGCCTTGAAAAGGTTTGTAGTTGGGCTGCACGCCCTACCGAGGACAGGCGAGAAGCCTGTCCTACGCCTTATATTTGTTTCCTCGTTACGGGACTCTGACTTGAAAATGTTTGTAGTTGGGCTGCACGCCCTATCGGATCGCTTGCGGTGGGCCAAGTTTTCATTGGTGGCGGTGTGCGCGGTTGTAGCGCAGCGGCTCCGCAGGAGCATCGCGACTGCCTTGAAAATAATCTTGTAGGGGCGACGCCAAGAGTGCTCGCCCCGCCCCGGGTAAAATCTGCCTTTATCGTAAAGATATATTGCAATTTACCGCTGCCCTATGTATTTTAGCTAGCGGAGGGGTATACTGTCAAAAAGAAGGAGAAGCCGGGTTCCTCACCGGCTCTCTGAGGCGCTGACATCGCCCTATTCCCAAAGCGGGGAAGCATCATGGAATTACTGCACCAGTCGGGAGAAATTATCGCCTCCCGGTATCGCATCCTAAACACCATAGGCTCTGGGGGGACTGGGACTACTTACCTAGCCCTGGACTTGCAAAACAACCAGCAAGTGGCGTTGAAAGCCCTGTCACTCCACATGCTGACAGACTGGAAAAAGATAGAGCTATTTGAGCGGGAAGCCCGCACCCTGGCCCAACTCAATCATGCCGGTATTCCGCGCTACTTGGATTACTTTCAGGTGGACACTCCTGAAGACCGTTCCTTCTATATTGCCCAACAGCTAGCCGAGGGGAAATCTCTGGCTGCGCTGGCAGAAAGAGGCTGGCGCACGAATGAAAATGGAGTCCGTAAGATAGCAACTCAAATCTTAGAAATCCTCGTCTACCTGCACAGTCTCAAACCCCCCGTCACCCACCGGGATATTAAGCCGCAAAACATTATCCGGCGAGAAGACGGGCGGGTGTTATTGGTAGATTTTGGGGCGGTGCAGAACACTTATTATAACACGTTCATGCGGGGGAGTACAGTGGTGGGAACCTACGGCTATATGGCACCGGAACAGTTTCGGGGACAAGCCGTGCCGGCAACGGATTTGTACGGGTTAGGAGCCACTGTGCTGTTTTTGCTGACGCACCGCTCCCCCGCAGATTTGCCCCTAGATGGGCTGAAAATTGACTTTCGCTCCCGGGTGCGAATTTCTGAAAAGTTTGCTGACTGGCTGGAGAAGATGCTAGAGCCGGATGTCGGAGACAGATTCTCTTCGGCAAAAGAAGCGCTAGCGGTGCTGCGCGGCGAGCGGAAGAGGGAGAGCGCCACATCGCGCCCATCTGTAACGTGGAAAGCAATAGCAGGAGTGGGAATTGCTACAGTTGCTGCTGTTAGTGTATTAAATTCCTTCAAATGGGCTATCTTGGGCCGCCTCGGATTTAAACCGGCAGGAATGTGCGCGGAGCTCAGCCAGGGAGAGAGCCCTACTGTTAGGGATTATCTCAACCAAGGTGGTGACGCCAACGCTGTTGAGAGCGATCGGGAAATTCCTCTGCTGGTGTGTGCGTCACAGTGGGGCAGGAAAGACGTAGCAGAGTTGCTAATTGCCAAGGGGGCAAATGTCAGTGCCGGGGACAGAAATGGCCAGACACCGCTGCACGTGGCGCAATCTCAGGCGGTGGCGCAGTTGCTGATTGCCAAAGGCGCAGATGTCAGTGCCAGGAACAGAAATGGCCAGACCCCGCTGCATTATGGGCGAGATCGGCAGGTGGCGCAGGTGCTGATTGCTGCCGGTGCGGATGTCAATGCCAGGGACAGCACGGGCCAGACCCCGCTGCACCGCGTGCGAGTTGTGCAGTACTACTTCCAATCTGAGAAGATAGCGCAGGTGCTGATTGCTGCCGGTGCGGATGTCAATGCCAGGGACAGCACGGGCAAGACCCCCCTGTACTACGCACTATTTCCGTATCGACGGGCGCTAGCGCAGGTGCTGATTGCTGCCGGTGCGGATGTCAATGCTAAGGACAGCGATGGCAAGACCCTGATGTACTACGCAGTATTAGTATCTCACCCAGTATCTTCGCATTGGTGGGCGGCTGCGCAGCAGCTGATTGCAGCGGGTGCAGATACCAATGTTAGGGACAGCCAGGGCAGGACCCCACTGCACAATGGGCTTAATATGGGGTGGGTAGAGGATCTGCTGATTGCCAAGGGTGCAGATGTCAGCGCTAGGGACAATGATGGCAATACCCCACTGCACTACCCGCAATCCAAGGAGAGAGCGCAGAAGCTAATTGTCATAGGCGCAGATGTCAGGGCCAGAAATAAGTTTGGCACGACCCCGCTGCACCACGCGCAATTGAAGGAGGTAGCGCAGATGCTGATTGCCAAAGGCGCAGATGTCAGTGCCAGAGACAGCAATGGCCAGACCCCCCTGCACACGGCGCAATCTGCGGAGGTAGCGCAGTTGCTGATTGCCAAGGGCGCAGATGTCAATGCCAGGGATAAAAATGGCCAGACGCCGCTGGAGGTAGCATCTGCCAAGGGCAATATCGATGTCGCCCAACTCCTCAAAACTTACAGCAAGAAAAAGTGAGTGCCCCCGCGTTACCGCTACAGGGGACAGCTCACAGCTTTTTTGCCAGAAAAATCTAGCACTCGCCCCTGAAAAACCCTCAAATTATCAACTCCCGCCAGGAGAACCGGCATGGAACTGCTGCACCAGCCACAAGAGATTATTGCCCAACGCTATCGCATCCTAGACATCTTGGGACAGGGAGGAGTCGGGACAACCTACGAAGCCGAAGACCTGCACACCGGCCAGCGAGTGGCTCTCAAAGCCCTCTCACTCCGCCGCATGGCTGACTGGAAAAAAATGGAGTTATTTGAACGAGAAGCCCGCACTCTCTCCCAGCTGAATCATCCCGCTATTCCCCGCTACAAAGACTACTTCCAAGTAGACACCGACCGAGACCGCAACTTCTACATCGCTCAACAGCTAGCGCCAGGGAAAACCCTCGCTAATCTGGTAGAAAGCGGCTGGCACCCTGATGAAGCCACCGTGCGAAAATTAGCCACTCACATCTTAGAAATTCTCATCTATTTGCACAGCCTCACCCCCCCAGTCATTCACCGCGATATCAAGCCGCAAAACATTCTTATGCAACCGGAAGAGGGGAGAGTTTTCTTAGTTGATTTTGGGGCGGTGCAAGACACCTATCACCATACGGTCACCGGCGGGAGCACAGTAGTCGGAACTTACGGCTATATGGCCCCCGAACAGTTTCGGGGGCAAGCCGTGCCGGCAACTGATTTGTACGGGTTAGGAACCACCCTGCTTTTCCTTTTGACCCGGAACTCGCCCGCCGATTTGCCCCAGCGCCAGATCAAAATTGATTTCCGCTCCCGCGTCCGCGTTTCCAAAGAATTTGCCGGCTGGTTAGACAAACTGCTCGAACCCGTCATAGAAGACCGCTTTCCCTCAGCTGAGGAAGCCTTAGCCGTGCTGTCCGGTAAGAGATCCCTTGCGAATTTCTCCGCTCTAAAACCCCGCAAGCCCAAACACACTCCCATCCGCTTAACTCATACTGAAAAGCAGCTGGCTATAGAAATTCCACCTGTTTGGCTGCGCAGCGAACACAGCCGGCTTTTTGCACTCATTACCCTGATTTGGAATGGATTTTTCTTGCTGATGCTCTGGATAATCGCGGCATCTGGCTCTGCCCTCACCCCCTTGGGCTGGGTTTTTTTCAGTGTCTTTGGCGGGGTTGGGCTGTGGGCGCTGGGCGTTTTCTTCTTAAGTGCGGCATCTCGCACGCGACTAGAGATTGACCGGGAAAATTTCCGAATGCAGCGGGGGGTGCTGAGGATTTGGAATCAAAAAAAAGCCGGAAATGCAGAGGATATTTTTCAGATTAAACTGAGCGGTATTGGGGTGCAAATGAACAAAAAAACGATTGCAGTCTGCGTGCTGAGGTCGAGGTTGCGCAAGTATCGTTTTGGATCGTTTCTGACGGAGGGGGAGAAGGAGTGGCTGGTGGGGGAGATCCGGGATTTTTTAACGAACCGCAGAGACGCAGAGGGCGCAGAGGGGAGTTAGGAGAAGAGGATGATGCGGCGGATGTCTTTTTTGGTTGTGTCGGTGGCGCGAGGGTAGGTGAGGGTTTTTTTTTATTAACCGCAGAGACGCAGAGGGCGCAGAGAGAATATTAGGAGGAGAGGATGATGCGGCGGATGCCTTCTTTGAGGACAGGGACGTTGAAGTTGATGAGAAGAGCGAGGGAAAGGCCGGTTATTTTCAGATAGGAGATAACTTGGGCTTCGTGAATAGGAGCTAAATTTTGCACAGCTTTTAGTTCAACTAGGAGCGCACCAGCTACTACAAAGTCTACTCTGCATTCCCCCACCAGATAACCCCTGTACCTCACCTCTACCGGCTTCTGCGGCTCAAACGGTATCCCCCTCTGCCGCAATTCTATCTCCAGCGAATTCTGATACACCGACTCCAAATACCCCGGGCCCAACTTTCGATGCACCTCCATCGCCGCCCCAATCACAG
>JALOOK010000199.1 GCA_025454445.1 Oscillatoria sp. Prado101
GGCGGCGAGTTTGGGGGGTGCTGTGGGGGCGGGAGTTGGCGTAAATGGGCAGGGCTACCGCGAACGATGGCCGATCGCCTCCCAGCAAAAACCGCCCCGTGGCTGCCAGGTTGCCGGTATCCCTCGCTTTTTCCAAGGCTGAGCGGAGTGTGGCGTCTGCGCCAAAGTCGAAACCGGCCATGTTGCCTGCTGGTGGCTCAATGTAAGTTGCTGGGAAATATTCCTGGCGCGGCGCTGCCCGGCTGGTCGTCCTTTGAGGCTCTCCTTGCACAATTTGGAAGTTGGGATAGCTGAGGGCCATTTCTGCTTCGTAAGCCTGCCTGCCGGCATTGGACACGCGAGGCAGCCACGCCAGCGCTTCCGCACTCGGATGGCGAGACAGGGTGCCGCCGGCAAACAGCCTGAATTCCTTTTGCCCCACCGTCGCCGAGGATGCCGCGTAAAAGTCCCCAACGCTTTGGACTGCTTCCAGATGGCTGTTGATACTTTTCTGCATCGCCGCAGCCAGGTTGTCGGCTCGTTTCTGCAGTTCTGCGCTCAGCTGCTTTTGCTCCCAGTTCCACGCCAGAATTGACGCTACGATCGAGAGTGCAACACCGGCGCACAGCACCGCTCCTGCCTGGATGTAGCGTGGCAGAAAGGATATTTTCATTACGGCACTGAGCCCCCGGCGCGACCCATTCATTAGCAGTACCTGGTGTATATCTAATTCATTTATAGACGTTCGGTGCGGAGGAAAGTGTGTTGTTGCTGATTCCATTGCTGTCAATATCCTGTGGATTATGTAATATCGCTCCTGCGTAAAAGATCGCTATTCCCCACTGAAAACAAGCAGTATAGCGCTATTTTACGCTCAAATAGTTATCTTAAATGCGCCGCTCTCACACCTTCTCAAATCGCTGCAGCTGACTCGCTCCTGCAAAGGGAGCGCCGTTCTATCTTAGCCCTTCGGTCGCCCGCGACCGCTGTTTGTTTTTGGCAAGTTCCCACCGATACAGGCTTGTAGAGGCTGGTAGCTGATTTCACTTAGTTAACGGACAGTGCCATTAACTTTTAACTTCTCATTATAGAGATAACTTGTGAAGGAACTGTGAAGTTTTTTGAAAAGCTTTAAATTTTCAGGCTAGATTAAGAATCTATAAAACGCTGAACACTAGCCAAATTGTCCGGCGTTCTCTATCTGAAGCCGATGTTAAATAAGTAAAAATAACTAAACACAGCCTGGGCTGTCCGCACGTCTCCCGTGGCGGTCGGGCGGCCGTTCACTTAGCCGCGCTTATGCAAGCTTATGCGTTTTTGTTAGCCGGCTGGAAACATTTTACGTTTAATTTTCTTCCCTTGGCGATAGCTCGGTCAACCGGACATGGTGCGCTATTAACTGCCCTGCTGCCTGATAATGGCACCCAAAGCGCGGGCAAACTTTGTAGAATCACCAATTACCAAGTTGCCATAAAAAAGTTACCATGCCCGTGAGTGCAGTTGTCTGTCCAGGTATCCACGACCCAAAGCTAACTGAGCGGTTTTTAGAAGAACTGCGTTCAGAAGTTAATAATACATTTCCCAATCTCTGTCAATCCGCAAATATACTGGTTTTTCCAGCAGAAACCTGTCCAGCATACTCAGCACCGCACATTTTGCAGTTTATCAGAGACAGGCTGGAGCGCCGCTGCCCCCCCCACACCCCTGGGGAAAGGGGGACAGGCAGCAGGCACAGCAGCGCCAGACAGGTGATATTGATTGGCTTCAGTGCCGGTGTGGTCGGTGCCATAGGAGCGGCGACCTGGTGGCAGATGTTGGGCGGCTCTGTTGAGGCGTTTATCGCCCTGGATGGCTGGGGGGTGCCGCTGTATGGCGACTTTCCCATCTACCGGCTCAGCCACGACAGCTTCACGCACTGGAGCTCGGCGCTTCTCGGTGCCGGTGAGGACAGTTTTTATGCCGAGCCGCCGGTGGAACATTTACAATTGTGGCGAGCGCCAAAAACTGTTCGAGGTTGGTGGAACCCCAAGACAGGTAGGGAATGGCAGCCACCGCGCCCCATAAATGCAGCCCAGTTTTTAGTTACTCTATTAGAGCGTCACGGTGCCTTCCTCCCACCTGCCTGCGAGCAATAAATCGTTTTCTGTCCCAATAGCGCTTAATAATTGCTATGCTTCCAGCCAGTCCTCCCCCCGCTGGTAGCGGGTTTCGAGTTCTGTTCAAGAATCACCCCTTCCTGATGCTTTGGAGCGGGCAAATCCTGTCCCAGATCGGCGATAAGGTGTTTTTCGTGTTCCTGATCGGAATCCTCTCGGACTACAGCTCGCCCGATGCCTTGAAAAATTCCATGCGCTCGGCTTTAATGGTGGCTGTCACCCTGCCAGCAATTCTGTTCGGGTCAGCGGCGGGCATCTTTGTTGACCGCTTTGACAAAAAACAAGTGCTGACGGTCACCAATGCCATGAGAGGGCTGCTGACACTGGCCATCCCCATGCTGCCCAAGGAGTTGGCCATCCTGCTGGCGATTGGGTTTCTAGAATCGGTGCTGACGCAATTTTTTGCGCCGGCTGAGCAAGCGGCAATTCCCCTGCTGGTGCCCAAAGAAGGGCTCCTGAGCGCCAACGCCCTGTTCACCACCACCATGCTCGGTTCTTTAATCGTTGGCTTTGCGGTGGGGGAACCCTTACTCAGTCTCAGCAGCAAGTTGGGCGGGGACTACGGTCAAGAAATCACCGTCGGAGGGCTGTACCTGCTGGCATCAGCGATATTTTATTTCATTCCGGTAAAAGAAACAGCTCACACCGAGCCTGTCCTCGCCGTAAACCCCTGGACAGATTTCAAGGCGGGCCTGCAATATCTCAAGCAAAACCGCCTGGTGAGCAATGCCATGCTCCAGCTGACGATTCTCTATTCCGTCTTTGCCGCCCTGACAGTTCTGGCAATTAATCTGGCGGAAGATATTGGCCTCCACTCCAACCAATTCGGCTTTCTGCTGGCAGCGGCTGGCATTGGCATGGTATTCGGGGCCGCGCTCTTGGGCCACTGGGGCGACCGCTTCCACAACAAGCCCTTACCCCTGACTGGGTTTTTGCTGATCGGCTTTGTCTTGTGCGTGTTTACCCTAATTAAGGATCTGTGGCTGGGTTTGGCACTGAGCGCCCTGTTGGGAGTGGGAGCCTCCCTGATCGGCGTGCCCATGCAGACCCTGATTCAGCAGCAAACACCGGAAGCAATGCGGGGTAAGGTTTTTGGCTTTCAGAACAATGTGGTCAATATTGCCCTCAGCCTGCCCCTGGCGATTGCCGGTCCGCTGACGGATGCCGTGGGTTTGCGGGTGGTGATGCTGGGCATGAGCGTTACTGTTAGCATTGTAGGGGTGTGGGCTTGGCTCAACACCCGCCGCGTCCTCGAAGACGTGATTTAGACCTGTTGCCGATTCGGCAACAAATAGCTACAGCTTTCGGGACAGGTATATCTGGGCACGGCGTTGCACAGTAGAAGGATGATTTCACTTTTTGCACTCATCCAAAACCCTCTCTTACTCCCCCTCCCCGCAAGCGGGGCGGGGGTTGGGGGGTGGGGTTCATCCGGCCATTGTGCAACGCCTGACATTGAGGGTGACGAGGGGAACGACTTGACAGTGAAGCAGCCAGCCGGTGGCTTTTGCCGCCTCTGTGCCCTTTTCTCCCCCAAAGCGGCGTTTCTAAAATTATTATCAAAATAAGATTGAAAGTTTCACTCCTCAGGCATGATTAAAAATAAAAGTTATGAAGCAACTATCTACAGAGAGGTTTTTCCGTGCAATTGCAAAGAAGTGTTGCTCTCAAGCGGGCGACCGGCGCTTTCGCCCTCATTGACAGTCTGAAGCGCCACGGCGTCAAACATATTTTTGGCTATCCGGGCGGGGCTATTTTACCGATTTATGACGAGCTGTACCGCGCTGAAGCGGAAGGCGGCCTTCAGCATATCCTCGTCAGACACGAGCAAGGGGCAGCCCACGCTGCAGATGGCTACGCTCGCGCCACCGGCCAAGTCGGCGTCTGTTTTGGCACCTCAGGCCCGGGAGCGACGAATTTAGTCACCGGCATCGCCACCGCTCACATGGACTCCATCCCAATGGTGATCGTCACCGGCCAAGTGCCGAGGGCGGCAATTGGCACCGATGCCTTTCAAGAAACCGATATCTGGGGCATTTCCTTGCCGGTTGTCAAGCACTCTTATGTGGTGCGCGACCCCAAAGACATGGCCCGGATTGTGGCGGAAGCTTTTACGATCGCCAGCACGGGGCGTCCCGGGCCGGTGCTGATTGACGTGCCCAAGGATGTGGGTTTGGAAGAATTTGACTACCTGCCGGTGGAACCCGGATCGGTGAAATTGCCCGGATACCGCCCCACAGTTAAAGGCAATCCCCGCCAAATTAACCAAGCTATCAATCTTATCCGCCAAGCGCGGCGTCCTTTGCTGTATGTGGGAGGCGGGGCGATAGCAGCTGGCGCTCACGCCGAAATTCAACAACTGGCGGAATACTTCCATCTCCCGGTGACCACAACCCTGATGGGCAAAGGTGCGTTTGAGGAAAACCACACACTGTCCTTGGGAATGCTGGGCATGCACGGCACAGCTTACGCCAACTTCGCCGTCACCGACTGCGACTTGCTAATTGCTGTCGGTGCCCGATTTGACGATCGAGTCACCGGCAAGCTCGATCAGTTCGCCTCCCGCGCCAAAGTCATCCACATCGACATTGACCCCGCTGAAGTTGGGAAAAACCGCGCCCCAGACGTTCCCATTGTCGGCGACGTGCGGCAAGTGCTTGTGGACATGTTGCGCCGGCTAGCCGAACTGGGCGAACCGACAGATCCCAACCAAACCCAACAGTGGTGGGAGCGCATCAATCGCTGGCGCGAGGACTATCCCTTAGTCGTGCCCCACTATCCCGACAGCATCGCCCCCCAAGAAGTGATTGTGGAACTGGGGCGTCAAGCACCCAACGCCTACTACACCACAGACGTGGGCCAGCACCAAATGTGGGCGGCGCAATTCCTGAAAAATGGCCCGCGCCGCTGGATTTCCAGCGCCGGTTTGGGGACAATGGGCTTCGGGATGCCGGCAGCAATGGGCGCTAAAATGGCCCTGCCGGACGAACAGGTGATCTGCGTTGCCGGTGATGCCAGCATCCAAATGAACATCCAGGAACTGGGAACCCTAGCACAGTACGGCATAAATGTCAAGACTGTCATCCTCAACAACGGCTGGCAAGGCATGGTGCGCCAGTGGCAAGAGGCGTTCTATCAAGAGCGCTACTCGTCTTCTAATATGGAGGCGGGGATGCCAGATTTCGTGATGCTAGCACAGGCTTACGGGATTAAGGGAATGGTGATTCGCGATCGCGCGGAACTCTCCGACGGCATTGCGGAAATGCTGGCCCACAATGGCCCAGTGCTGATGGATGTCCGCGTTACCAAGAACGAAAACTGTTACCCAATGGTAGCTCCTGGCAAGAGCAACGCTCAAATGATTGGCTTGCCAGAGGTGAAAAAGAAGCTGGAAGCTGATATTTACTGTACCAACTGCGGGGCAAAAAATAGCTCTAACAACAGCTTCTGTCCCGAATGCGGCACCAAACTATAACCGGATTTCGGTAATAGTTTTAAACTGTAGAAGTCCAAGGATATACGCAGATAATATTCGCTTTCATCTGCGTATATCTGCGTTCATCTGCGGTTAATATAAAAGGCTAGAAACCCGGTTTCTCAAAGAAACCGGGTTTCTCCAAGGGCCAGAAACCCGGTTTCTCAAAGAAACCGGGTTTCTACCTTCTGAAGGGCTAGAAACCCGGTTTCTCAAAGAAACCGGGTTTCTACCTTTTCGCTATATAATTCTAATAATCACAAATAATTACCGCCGCACGAGCGCCTTCTAGGAGAACAACATAAATGTTAAAAAAACCAAAAAAAACCTGGGACCCATCTATCTGGGCGAGTTGGAAACCCTTTGGCATCGGCGAACAGTACCCCAACAACTACTGGGAAGTGTTTCGGGCTGTGTTCGAGAACCTCGATGAGTTCCCCTACGCCTGGAAAATCCTCAATGAGGGTGTTTGCGATGGCTGCGCCCTGGGAACCACCGGCATGACAGACTGGACGACAGATGGCATCCATGTCTGCAATGTGCGGTTGCGGCTCCTGAGGCTGAACACTATGCCGGCACTGAACCCGGCGCTGCTGGAAGATGTCTCGCAGTTGCAAGGTAAAAGCAGCGCGGAGTTGCGCGACTTGGGGCGTCTCCCCTACCCGATGGTGCGCCGGCGAGGGGAGCGCGGATTCCGCAGAGTCAGCTGGGATGAAGCGTTGCAATTAATTGCCGATCGCATCCGCGCCAGTGGGTGCTGGGAGCGAGGGAGAGCCGGCTTTTACCTCACCAGTCGGGGAATGCCCAACGAAAACTACTACGCCGCCCAAAAAGCTGTGCGGGCGATGGGCACTAATTCCATCGACAATGCAGCGCGGATTTGCCACTCCCCCAGCACTGCCGGTTTGAAAGCCGCCCTTGGCGTGGGAGCGACAACCTGCTCCTACAAAGACTGGATTGGAACCGATTTGCTTGTCTTCATCGGTTCCAATGTTGCCAACAACCAGCCGGTGACGGTAAAATATCTGCACTGGGCGAAAAAAGCCGGCACTAAAATCGCCGTGATTAACAACTACCGCGAACCGGGAATGGAGCGGTACTGGGTGCCCTCCATTGTGGAGAGCGCCCTGTTCGGCACTAAATTTGCTGAGCGCTTTTTCCTCGTTAATGTCGGCGGCGATATCGCTTTCCTCAACGGCACGCTGAAGCATATGATTGCCAGCGGCTGGCTCGACGAGTCCTTCCTCCAAAATTATACCACAGGCTTTCCAGAATTGCAAGCATCTCTCGACAGCCAGTCGTGGGAAGACTTAGAGCGGGTTTCGGGCGCAACCCGCGAGGAAATGCTCGCCTTTGCGCAAATGGTGGGAGAAGCGAAAAATGCAGTATTTGTCTGGAGTATGGGCGTTACCCAGCACGAGTGCGGCGAAGACAATGTGCGCTCTATTATTAATCTAGCACTCACTAAGGGATTTGTGGGGCGAGAGGGCTGCGGGCTGATGCCAATTCGCGGACATTCTGGCGTGCAGGGTGGGGCGGAAATGGGTTGCTACAGCACGGCATTTCCCGGCGGAAAACCGATTACTGCGGAAAGTGCTGCCGAGTTGAGCGAGCTTTGGGGGTTTGAAGTGCCGGCAACCAAAGGAATGATGGCTCCTGAGATGATTGATGCCGCTCACGAAGGGCAGCTGGATGTGCTGTTTTCTGTGGGGGGGAATTTCTTGGAAGTTATGCCAGATCCGGATTATGTAGAAGAAGCGCTGCGGCGGGTGCCTTTGCGGGCGCACATGGATATTGTGGTGTCGAGTCAGATGCTGGTAGAACCGGCAGACACAGCGGTTTTGCTGCCGGCAACTACGCGCTATGAAATTCCCGGCGGGGTGACTTCTACGAGTACGGAACGCCGCATAATTTTCAGTCCGGAAATTCCAGGGCGGCGGATTGGGGAAGCTCGTCCGGAATGGGAAGTGATGATGGAACTGGCGCGGCGGGTCCGTCCGGAGATTGCGGAGAAGTTGCATTTCGAGGGAACATCGGCAATTCGGGAAGAAATTGCCAAGACTGTTTCGTTTTACGCCGGCATCGAAACGTTGAAGGAAGCGGGAGATCAGTTCCAGTACGGGGGACCTCACCTGTGCGCAGACTGGAATTTCCCGACGCCGGATAAGAAGGCTCACTTTGGGGCGGTGTCCCTGCCGTTTAGTGGGGTGCTGCCGGTGGGGACTTTCCGGGTGACAACCCGGCGGGGGAAGCAGTTTAACAGTATGGTTCAGGAGAAGA
>JALOOK010000002.1 GCA_025454445.1 Oscillatoria sp. Prado101
TATTAGCCTCGAAGGCGACAGCCTCGGATGCCGGTGGGGCTGACTCGGAGAAAGCCGGCTCAGCTGCTGTATCCACAACTTCCGGGATATCAACCGGCAGATTATTATTAGCCTCGAAGGCGACAGCCTCGGATGCCGGTTCAGGCAAAGCAGCCAGAGATTCCGATGACTCTTCTAACGTAAATTCAGCTGGATCGGCAACGCTTGCCTCTGATACAGCTTGCAATTGGGGATTTACGTCAGTAAACTCCCGCAAATCTTTTAAATACTCCGCTTGTTTAATTTGCGAATAATCCGTTTCGGCAGCTGCAACTTCGGCTGCCGCTGAGGCTTCCGTGGCGGTGGGGACCTCATCGCCTAAAGCATCTAAATCATCCGTAAAGTCTTCCAGATCGGCAATCAAATCCGCTAGTGCGTCTTCTAAATCATCAGCCAAAAAACTGTCCGCCGGCTCAGCCCCGACATCTTTTACTGCAGGGGAGATTTCGGCGACGGGATCAATAATATCATCTGCCGGTTGTGGATTCTCCGCGAGTTCTTCCAGCTCGGAAATTAAATCCGCCAGTTCCAGTTGCAAATCCTCAGCCGGTTCTGGCGTAACATACGGTTCGGCATAAGCAATCAGCGCTTGTCCCATATCCGTACTGCGCCAATCTTTGGCAGGATTAATCACCTCATCGAGATGCGCGGCTTTGCCGGTGGCACCCCGCACTTGGAAGACTATATCATTATAGTCTTTATCCGTCCAGCCGTCAACCCGCATGTCTTCCATTACGAAAGTGCTACCACTGCCGGTGACATCGGCAATCTGCCCTACATGGTAGGCATCATTGGGGTTCGCAGTGCCCAAGGAAAACAGCGGGCGCAGGGAACCGCCAATTGCCGGATTGTCAAATACCTGCTGAATTTTGCCATTCGGCACTAGCATGATGGCAAATTCATCCCCCGCACGCATGGCAAATGCCTTCACACCCAAATATTCACCGGCATTCTGGCTGGGTTCCCCCAGCACAGCACTGAACCGCGCTCCCTCCGCCGGGTCAGAAATGACCACATAACCAAACTCGGAATGACTCAGCGCCCGACTGGCGGCTTCTTTGATAAACTCCTGGGAGCCCAATTCCAGCTCATCCATTCCTTCCAGGCTGAAAATAGCCAGTTCTCCCTTGTAGCCGCCGCCATCAAAGAGGAAATCTACGCCAACTTCGCCGGTTTCTCCCACGATGAATACCCCAGAGTCAAATCTGGAATTGAGTGCCGGCACATCACTTACCGCCAGCAACTCAGTCCCATCCTCCAGTGTCGTTTCCGCTTGTTCAGTTAAGTCATCGGCAGGCTCGCCCGCACCGGTTTGCTCACTTAAAATCGGGCGAAAACTCGCATGAGTACGCTCATTTACATTTACCGGCTCGCCTAGATCCACCGGCTCAGCTGCATTCACCGCATCTTCAAGCGAGTTGGTATCAGCACCGTCTGACAAGTCATCCACCAGCAGCTCAGCAGTTTCCTGATCCCCCGCGACATCATCGACAGACGAGATAAACGGAAGTTCTTCCAGGTCATCATCTGGGACAGGCGCATCAGGCGTGCTCGCAGCCATCACATCCTCAGGGGAGTGCGCCGGCTTCTCCGTGTCATCGCTATCCGCATCCCAATCAATATCGCTCTCCTCGGCATCGCTCCAGATGGCCAAATCCGCGCCATCAATTGCCGGTGTGTCCACATCGAGGATAGCTGGATCTGGCGTATCATCCGCGCCATCCACAATCCCACTCGGCGTCAAAATCGGTTCCAGTATAAACGTCTTAGGCTGAAAGCCTTGAGCCGGGGGACGTTTTCTGTTGGAAAAGTTAAACCAACCCATAAAAAGTGTCCTTTCAGGTAGAGACCGTGATTTTCCAAGCATATTGAGAGATGCGGCGAGAGCGGAGCGCCTCAGTTCGCGGAGGGGATTGCGCGTACAATCCATCCGTAAAACCGCGCCCCTGGCTGTGGACAGCTTGCGTCCTGGCGGGGAGGGGAGTGCCGGTGGCTCTCAATGAGTCCAGTAACAGACTAACTGGCGCGACAGCTAGCAATACACCTACGGGCGTGGGTAATTTCGTAGGTGTGGCGTGGGTAATTTCGTAGGTGTGGCGTGGGTAATTTTGTAGGTGTGGCGTAGGTCTGTCCTTTATAATGGGTGCGAGCCAATTTGGCCTCTTGTCCCCATGCGCTGTCACCCTTTCGGGGGAACCACGGCGCGATTGCGCGTACAGGTATTTCGGGCCCACCTAGTAGGGGCGGCCCACTGTGGCCGCCCCCATCCGCCGGCCTGCCGCCTTTGTACATTTACTTTGCTACTTACACAAACAATGATATGATTGAGGTTTACAGTTATGGCATCTACTTCAAACACAGATGAAGAGCTATTTACAGAAGCCGAAAATTATTGGCATACAGAAAAGTTATATGCAGGAATCGCCTCGGCGAAGGGGAAAAGCTTGACAAAACTTGAAAAAACTTTACTCAGAGGATTGCTTTGCGGGTACAGTCCGGGTGAAATCGCTAAGCAACTAGGGATAGAAGATACTACAGTTAGAAAATACCTGTCTGATGGGCTGTACCGATACATTGAAGAGCTGCTGATTCGCCCAGTCAAAGATTCTCTAAGAGTAAACTGGAACCGCATCCCTCAATTGCTGGAACAAGCCGGCTACAAAAAAAGAAACGCCGGTGCTATGATAGAGGCATCTGAAGAATATGGGAGAGATGCAATAAATCGCCTCTCCAGAGATGCCGGTGTTTATCTCGGCTACAAACAGGAGCGCCCGCGCCAAGATTGGGACTGTGCGCCGGATGTTTCGATATTCTACGGTCGGGAAGAAGAGCGGGGAACACTACAGCGATGGATTGTGGGGGAGAAGTGCCGGCTGGTGGCGATTTTGGGCATGGGGGGAATTGGAAAAACTGCGCTATCTGTCAAGCTGGCTCAACAGATTGCCGGCGAATTTGAGTGTGTGATTTGGCGCAGTCTGCGCTATTGCCCACCCTTGGAAGAAATTATAGCAGATTTGCTGCAATGCCTGTGCCCAGAGGCGGCTGGTAATTTGCCGGCACACCCAGAGAGTGGAATTTCCCGCCTGATGGATTGCTTGAAAAAGCGCCGGTGCCTGATAATATTGGATGATTATGAAACAGTTCTGCGCAGTGGGGCGCTGGCTGGGGATTGCGAACCTGGATATGAGGGCTATGGCGAACTCCTCAACCGCGCCGGTGAGACTCTCCATGAAAGTTGCTTGCTGATCGCCAGTCAGGAGAAGCCGAAAGAAATTGCCGCTCAGGAAGGGAAAACTCTGCCGGTGCGCTCTTTAAAGCTGGAGGGATTAAAAGCGGGAGAAGCTCAGGAAATCTTGAGGGCTAAAGGGCTATATGACGAGAATGCTTGGGGGGATATGATTAACCTCTACAGGGGTAATCCGCTAGCGCTAAAGATAATTTCGGCGACTATACTAGAGCTATTTGATGGAAAAGTGGGTGAATTCCTCAAACATAACACGATGGTGCTGAGTAAAATTCAAGGGATTTTAGAACAGCAGTTTGAGCGCCTGTCAGAATTGGAAATAGAGATTGTGCGCCGGCTCGCCAATCAACCGGCTTCCCTCGCGCAGTTGCGGGAGCGGATTTTGCCGCCGGTATCCACATCTCCAATCCTGGAGGCGCTGGAATCCCTGAGCTGGCGCTCGCTGATTGAAACCGTGACGGAAGAGGGGGAAACCCTGCACACCCTGCAGCCGGTGGTTATGAAGTATGTTAATAAGCGATATCCTCGCAGCAACAGCTGAACTAGAAGACCGAGAAACCGGGTTTCTTTCAGAAACCCGGTTTCTGTTTCTCGCCACCTCGCAGGGGCGGGTTTATGCGAGATATCTGCTGGTGGCAAAGGTTATTGATAAATTCGCTCTTACCCTACAATAAGGATAGCACCGGACAAGATATATAGCGGTTTTTGGTTGGATGAAGTATGTGCCAGAAACCCGGTTTCTTAAAGAAACCGGGTTTCTCAGGACCTCACCTCGGATGAAAACCGCTATAAATACCTTTTTTGGCCATTACCCGGAGGGAAAACAGTTATGATTGAGCCAGGACAGATATTGCAAAATCGCTATCGAGTCATCCGCCGGCTGGGCGAAGGTGGCTGCGGCGCGACTTTCGAGGTGGAGGATGCCGGCACGCCGAAAGTGTTGAAAGTGCTGCTGCTAGATAATTTCGACGAGCGAGAAACGAAAGAAAAGGCGATTGCCCTGTTCCAGCAGGAAGCTAGAGTTTTGAGCCGGCTGGCTCATGCCGGCATTCCCAAAGTGGAGCCAGACGCTTATTTTACTTGGGCAGATGCTGCTGCCGGCACCCAGCACTGTTTGGTGATGGAGAAGATTGAGGGGCAGAATTTGCGGGAGTGGCTGCAGGAGAATCCGCCGATTTCGCAAGAGCGAGCAATTAGCTGGTTAAAACAGCTGGCAGAAATCTTGCGCGAAGTTCACCAGCAGGAATATTTCCACCGGGATATCAAGCCGGCGAATATTATGCTGAAACCGGATGGGCAGCTGGTGCTGATTGACTTTGGCGCGGTGCGGCAAGTGACGGGCACTTATCTGGCAAAAATGGGTGTGGGGCGGGAGGGAACGCAAATTCTTTCGCCCGGTTACACGCCGGTAGAGCAGTACGAGGCGAGAGCGGTGCCGCAATCGGATTTCTTTGCTCTGGGGCGGACTTTTGTGCATTTGCTCACCGGCAATCACCCGCTCGACTTTCCAAAAAATGAGCGCCAGGAGTTGCTATGGCGAGAGCACGCGCCGGCTGCCCGCCCGCAACTAGCTGATTTGATTGATGATATGATGGCTTTGCTGCCAGGAAACAGACCTCAAAATGCGCAAATTATCTTGCAGCGCCTGGATGCTGCCGGTGGGGCTGGGGTGCTGGTGAGTTCGCCTGCTGTCGAGCCGGTGTCTCAGCCGCCACAAGCGAGGGGCCGGTTTGGGCCGGTTCGGGTTAATTTAAAGTTGGCGGCGTCTGTCGTGCTGGGGCTGGGTTGGTTGTGGGTTTCCTCGCCCCAAATTGCTTTTAATATCAACGAAATTGGGCTAAAAAATTATCTAGAAAAGCAATACAAGAGTGCGGAATTGATATTCAGATTGGCGCTCCTCTTTAAACCCGATCTCAGCATGACTCGCTACAACCTGGGTGCGACTTGCGAAAAGCTCGGCAATTATGACTGCGCCCGCAGTGAGCACCAGAAGGCCATAGACGGCAATGACACCGGCACGCCCTACGCTATGAACAATTTAGGCCGCCTTTACATTACTCAATACAGCGATAATGAGGCAGCGATTAAGTTGCTAGAGCGCGGTTTGCCGCTGACTAAAGATGAGTCATTGAAATCTGACTTGCACAAAAATATCGGCTGGGTCTATCTGCGGGAAACTGGCTATGCCTCAGCCAAGGTACACCTGGAGAAGGCCATTGAACTCAATCCAGAAAGCGCCCCCGCTCACTGTTTGCTAGCACAGGTGCTGGAAGCGGAGGGGAACACGCAAGGCGCAGGGGCAGAATGGAAAAAGTGTCAAAACGCTGACCCGAAAGACCAGAGGCCAGAAGTTTACGCATGGAGGGATTTGGCACGCCGGCGCTTGGACAACTGAGAAGCCGGTGTACATAACTTGCACGTTTCGGGGGCAGGCACGGGAACCTGCGCCCGAAACTAGGAGACACAACAAAGGACTTTAGTGTCCTTGATTGTAGCCACTGGGGGGGACCGGCGAAGGCGAGGGACAAGGCGGACACTCCGCACCAAGTTCGATCAGCCGTCCGCTTGCAGTCGCCGGCTGTGCCAGTGCCGGGGCTGCCGGTGGGGACATTTTGCTGCCGGTGAACCCATGCGATGCCAGAGCGAGGACAAGACCGATTTCAGAAATGGGAATGCGTTTCATAGCTGGATGCTTTTTGTCTCTACACCTTTAGAATCCTTGAGGTGTATGGGTTTCCTCCAGATCGGGTAAGATCAGTCAAATGCTGATCTGGATGCCGATCTAGACTTGAGCTTGACAAACCTAACCTTTAGGTGTATATATGCCGGAGACTTTGATAGCTTCTAAGCAGGGACAAACAAAAATTAAGCAAGCAAGAGAAGAAAAAGGGTGGACTGTAGACAGTTACAAGTGGCTTGAGGAGGCCAGTAAAGTCCTAGATCACAATTGGCCAGGAGGGGAATACTTTGCTGAGGGCATCTCCTATGGAACATGGAAGCGGTTTCTGACAGCTAAAAATCCTATTAATGCTCCGGCTTTTCAGGCTTACTGCCAGGTATTAGGATTAAATTGGGAAGAAATTGTTGAGGAAACACCGCCTCAGAGGTCGGAACAAAATCAGACAGCTGAGGTCATGTGGTTTTTGGTATTGAGCGGCACTATAAATAGCGAAGTAGACAGGCAGCGTGCCGAAGCGATAGTTGCTCATTTACAGAAAATTTTAGAAGACCCCTTCTTGAAAATACAGGAGATAAAAAAAGGGAGTGTGGTGCTAGTTTTGCAAGGTTCCCGAGAAGGATTTGAGTGGGCTGAGTATCTGTTCAGAACTGGGGAACTGACGGAGTTACTGGGCGTGCCGGTTCTGGATGTGCGCCTCGCACCGGCACCCGCACCAATAAACTGGCGGCAATTCCTCCAGAATCTCTTTGAACCCTACTGGCAAGAGCCGGAACAGCTACTCCCAGCCGGTGCTCACAGAAGCGCTGAGGGTTCTGACGCTCCAGAAGCGATCCTAAATCTGATCCACCTGCTGCAAACCAGGCAGGATGAACCAACCCGCCGGCAAGCTGCCGAAGCTCTCGGGAAAACCGGCACCCGCAACCCAGACGCCATCAGCGCTCTCACCCAATTGCTGCGCAACAGCCAAGATCCTGAAACCCTCTGGCAAGCTGCCCTCAGCTTGGGGAAACTCGACCCGGGCAATCCAGCTGCCGGTGTGGAAAGAGCCAAAGCTATTGACTTGGGGACACAGCCAGACCGTCAAGCCGTGGCCTTAATTGCCGCTTTCAGGCCAAAAACCGATGGGGAGGTTAGCATCCGCTTGCGAGTGGAGCCGGTGCAGGAGGGACAAATCTATCTGCCCCCCAATCTCAAGCTCACCGTGTTCGATGAATCGGGAGAGGCTTTCATACAAGCTGAATCAACCCGCACAGATAACTTCCTGCAACGGGGGTTTAGCGGCCCTCCCGAATTGCAGTTCAGTGTCAAAATATCTCTGGGAGATGCTAGCATCACAGAAGAGTTTGTAACTTGATGGCCTCAAGGCTTGTGAGGAGATGTCGATGGGTAAACGAGTCATTATAACATTACTCAAAGGGAATTTTCAGCAGGGGTTTCCGGCTCTCCTGCGAATTAGGGAGGATGGCGCTCCTCCTGAGACAGAAATCGAAGTCGCAGGCCATCTCCCCCCGCAGCCCGACATTGCGAAGCTATACGACAATTGGAAGTCAGCCTATGACAAGGGACTCGGGGTGCGAGGTCATCCCTCCTTCAAGACTGAATCCAGCGTAACTGACCTTCCCTGCTGCAAGTTAGCTGAGGATTTTGCCGACAGTCTCAAGACCTGGCTCAATTCTGGGGATAGGGAGTGGCAAAAAATCAGGGATGGCTTGCAACAAAACCTGAGGCGCGACGACGACATTCGCGCAATGATTCAAACGGAAGACCCGCTGCTGCGGCTGCTGCCTTGGCATTTGTGGGATTTGTTCGCGCAATACTACAACAAGGCAGAAATTGCCATAAGCTCCCCACAGTATACGCCTTCTGGAACAAAAACACCCAGCGGCAATCTAGTCAGAATACTGGCTATACTGGGCGATAAGAAGGGGACTGATAGCCAGACAGAAATTAATCCCCAAGCCGACCTGGATTTACTAAAACTGCATTTACGCGATGCAGAGATTGTCCCTTTAGTAGAGCCGCACCCAGAAGACTTACGCCGATATCTTTGGGATGACAGAGGCTGGCATATCCTGTTTTTTTCCGGACACAGCAGCAGCGAAATAGGGGGTCAAACCGGCTGGCTTAAAATTAATCAGAGGGACAGCTTGACGGTTCAGGAATTTAAGAATGCCCTGAGGAAAGCCATTGAGAATGGCTTGCAGCTAGCGATTTTTAATTCTTGCCACGGTTTGGGATTGGCCAACCAAATAGAAGAGTTGCGCATCCCGCAAATCATTGTGATGCGCGAGCGGGTGCTAGACAAGACAGCGCAGTATTTTTTGCAGCATTTTCTGGCAGCATTTTCTGGAGGTCAGACGCGAAAGTGCGCGTCCCTAAATTCCGCAGTGCGGGAAGCGCGACTGAAGCTGGAAGACACTTGGAATACGAAATATCCAGGAACTAGCTGGCTGCCGGTGATTTGCCAGAATCCAGCAGTAGAACCCCTAACTTGGCGAGGTTTTCTCGCGTGGACAGAAGCACGCACGATTGCCGGCCATTCAGATATAATTAGGACAGTAGCCATTAGCCCCGATGGGAAAACTCTCGCCACCGGCAGTGAAGACAAAACAGTAAAGCTGTGGAATTTAGACACCGGCGAACTAATCGACACCATCGCCGGAGATTTAGAGTGGATTATGAGCGTCGCCTTCAGCCCCGATGGCCAAATCCTCGCCAGCGCTTGCAACAGTGCGTTTCAAGACGGCACCATCAAACTGTGGGATACAGATACGCGGAAACTGAGGCAAACGCTGGGAAGCTCACTGTTAGCTTTGCGCGTAGCAACCCTCGCCTTCAGTCCTGATGGGCAAATCCTCGCCAGTGGAAATTTTGACTCCACAATTAACCTTTGGGATCTCAACACCGGTAAAGTGCGAAGCACCCTGAAGGGGCACTTCAAGTTCGATGTTGACTCTATCGCCTTCAGCGCTGACGGGCAAATCCTGGTCAGCGGCGGTTGGGATAATACTGTCAAGATTTGGAATTGGCGCACGGAGGAACTGCTGCACACCCTCAATGGCCCTTCGCCTTCAGACTGGGTCGGTTTTCTAGTAACCTGGTTTGACTCCTCTGTTGGGATGATTGATTCTGTCGCGATTAGTCCAGACGGACAAACTGTCGCCAGTGGCGGTTACCAGCAGCCCGTTACACTGTGGGATACCGGCACCGGAAGACGTCTGCGCATCCTGACGGAACACTCAGGCCGGGTTTATTCTGTTGCCTTTAGCCCCAATGGGAAAATTCTCGCCAGTGGCGGAGAAGACAGCACCATCCGCATTTGGAATTATCGCACTGGGGAACTGCTTCAGACGCTTAAACATTTAGGGCCGGTTCGGTGTGTTACTTTTAGCCCTGATGGGCAAACTTTGGTCAGTGGCAGTGATGATATGACAGTCAAGGTTTGGCGCGTGCCTTACTAATATCATGTCCGACTGCTTCGTTTAGGCGTAGGGTAGGCGTCTCGCCTGGCTTGAATGTCTATAGCAGGCAAGCATCTGGGTGCAGTACAGTCTGGAGATCCCCCCAAACCCCCCTTAAAAAGGGGGGCTTTGAGAATGTTCTCCCCCTTTTTAAGGGGCGGCTAGGGGGAGATATAATATCTGTACCTCACTCGGTTGAAATCTCCGATAATTTCCTCCCCAGGGAACGAGGTACTGGTTGCCACCGGCAATTTAGTTTGCCCCCACTGGAGTTACAGACACTTGCAGCGTATAGGTAGTGTTATAATTGCGGTCGTCAGGGTAGACTCGGATAGCGTAAGTTCCCTCTCCTAGGGGCATTCTAATTGATGCCGAATTAGAATTAGACCTTCTATCCAAAACCTCACCGTCATCAACCTGACCATTTGCATTCCTGTCTAGAATCAGCTCCACATGTGTGTACTTGCTCAGGCTGCTGAGGGATACTTGAACGTTGCTGGTTGTATCCAATTTAAACCGGTAGCAATCATTCAGGTCAACGCTCCCCACAAAGTCATTATAGGTGCGCTCGTCATTCAAATTTCCCATGTCGAGAGCTTCACTGAGAGTGTTGCCCGGATCGCTTGAGGTTGCCGGCACTTCAGTAGCAGAAACTTGCAGGGTGTAGGTCGTGTTATAATTTTGGTTGTCGGGGTAGACTCGGATGGCGTAATTTCCCGCTCCCAGGGGCGTGCGGATTGATGCAGAGTTAGAATTACTCTTTCTATCCAAAACCTCACGGTCATCAATCGAACCATTCCCATTCCGATCTAGAATTAGCTCCACGTTTGTGTACTTGCTTAAGCCGGTGAGCGCTAGTTGGAAGTTGCTAGTCGTGTTCAATTGGAACCGATAGTAATCCTCAAGGTCAACACTGCCCACGAACTCGTTATAGGTGCGAGTGTCCTTGAGATTCCCGATGTCGAGCGCTTGGCTGAGACTGTTCCCAGGATCTACCGAAGGGGAAACAGTCGGTTGGGGAGTGGGGTTTGGACTCGCAATTGGGGTGGGACTGGCAGTTGGCTGAGTGGAATTGCTGGAAACCGGCACCTGAGGGGAATTTGTCGGCTGCGGGGTGCTGGCTGCAATCGGAGTTGGGGAAGGCTCAACCGATGATGGAGCCGGCAGTGGAGCAGCAGATGGCGTTGGGGGTGCTGGAGAGCTTTTGGACAAGATATCCGAATTTTTTAGAAGGAAGAAAGTCACTCCAGATGCAATGACTGAACCGAGAATAAACGCGAAAATAAACAAAGAGGTTATTGTCGCTAGTTTTCCCGAAGGTTGATCCTGAGAATCCCTGGGCTCCTGCTGACTCATTTGTTTCACTCCTTTAACTCAAAATTTAATCGGCTTCTCTCAGGCCAGAAACCGGGTTTCTCAAAGAAACCCGGTTTCTAGTCGCTACCGAACATGAATATCACATATCCATAGACTCTTTCTCCCAATACTGAGTTGCCAGCGACGGACTCATGCGCAGCAGCGCCAGCTCGCCCGGCTCCACCGGCTCCACCGGCACCTCCGGCTTCATCCCCAGCGCCTCCATCACCTGACGCCCCACCGCGCGCCCCAACTTCGGCGGTAGGGCAGTGCCCACCTGCCGGAATCCGTGCCACTTCGTGCCGTGAAAGCGGAACCAGTCGGGAAACGAATGCAGCCGCGCCGCCTCCCGCACCGTAATCACCCTCGGGCGCAACGGGTGAATCGGGCGCGGCGAGGTAAACCGGCCCTTTTCCCTCCCCGTGCCGGCGCGTAAGGTGTGAGATTGCCCGTCAATATTCAACCGGCGCAGACGGCTGCTAGACTCCACCCTCCCCATCGGCGTCTCCTCAAACCGCTGCACGCACTCAGGGCTGTGAGTCGTCCGCAAGCAGCCGGTCAGCAAATGCCGGTTCCAGATGCGATCGCAGGAAAAATCCCCAGGCTCCCTAACCGGCCCCCGCAGCGATCGCACATAGTTGCTTGCCAGCTTTTCCATCCCCTTCAGTTGCGCCGGCGTCAGCAGCAGCTCATCTGTCTCCAGCAGCTCTGCAAACTCATCCACATCCGGCAAGTCTGCGATCGCCTCCTTAACGGTCACCTTTTTTGGCTGTGCCGGCACTTCCGGATAAGTCAGCAGCACTTCACCGAAGCGAGATCCCAGCAAAAACATCCGCTGCCGGTCTTGCGGCACACCAAAATCCGCTGCATTCAACACCCGCACCGGCAGCGCGATCTTGTATCCTGCCGCTTCAAACTGCCCAATCAGCCGCTCCATAAACTCCGCATACTGCTCACTCACCAGAGTCGGCACATTCTCCATAATGAAATATCGCGGCTGCAGCTCGCTCACCGCGCGGCAGAAATCGAACACCAGATTGTTGCGCTCGTCCTCCAGGACGCCCTTGCCCATAATCGCGAACCCCTGAGACGGAGGCCCGCCGATCGCCAGGTCTATTTCACCATCCCAACCGGGCATGGCCCTCCTGCGGCTCCCCCCAACAGCACGGGAGGCCGAGCTTTGTGCGGCTGCGGCTCCAATCAAGCGAGTGGACATCGTAGCAAGATCAGCGCACAGCACTTCAGTGTGGGGAAAGTTGAACGAATACACCGCCGCATGCACGGGGTCAATGTCAACCGCTGCCACCACATCGAAGCCGGCCTGCTCAATTCCCAGAGAGAATCCACCGGCACCAGCAAACAAATCGACAGCAATGGGCCGCCGCTCAGAACTGAATTGGAATTTTGGATGTAATATTTTAGGCACGCCAGGACGCCAAGAGGGGGTAGATGGGGTTTTATATCTTTCGCCAAGAGCGCCAAAGCGCCTCAGCCTCAGGAATATTTCGGATTCAATCTAACATCTAAAATGTAAAATCTAAAATATCTTATCTAAAATCGCCGTTTCACAGCCCCCCGGATAACTCCACTCCCTTAGCCCCCTCCCCGCGCTTCGGGGAGGGGGTTAGGTACCAGGTTCATCCCGGTAATGCGCAACTTCCGAAAATCTCATCGCCCCCCTACACTAGCAACTGGAAAATTTCCTTAGCAGCGCGATCGCACACCCCCACCTCTCCCAGTTTAAGCCGCATCTGCTGGTAGTTTGTCAGGGTTTCCTGACGCCGGCGGGCATTCAGTAAAAGCTCCAGGCTCTCCCCGACAATAGCAGCCGGTGTGGCTCGCTCCTGTAACAGTTCTGGCACAATGGGCTGCATTTGCACCAGATTAGGCGGGGACATAAAGGGAATCGAAAAATTGAACACCCTGCGAGCCAGCCAGTACGTCAGGGGGCTGACGCGGTAGACAACCACCTGCGGCACATTCAGCAGAGCAATTTCTAAATTTACCGTACCAGATTTTGCGATCGCCAGATCTGCCGCCGCCAGCACTTCCCGAGACCGCCCGGACACAGCGATCGCCCGCAACCCGTAGCGCTCAATCGCCTCCTCCACCGCACCCCTGAACCTTTCCAGAGACAGCGGAATCCAGAAGCGCAGTTGCGGCAACTGCTCCTGAAGCTGCCGAGCCGCCTCAAACATCACCGGCAGCAAATATTTTAACTCTTGCTGGCGCGACGCCGGCAGCAGGGCCACCGCCAGCGTTTCCCCATCAATGCCCAGCACTTGACGCGCCTCTTTCCGACTGGGGAACGACTCCAGCCAGTCCAGCAGCGGGTGGCCAACCCAAGTCACAGAAGCGCCCCGCTCTCGGAAATAGCTCGCTTCTTGTGGGAAAATCGCCAGCAGTCGGTCGGTCACTGCTACTAACTTAGCCGCATCGCCCTGGGAGAGCGACCAAACCCACATTTGCGGCGCAATATAGTACACCACCGGCACCTGCGGCATCTGCCGCTTGACATAGGTGGCAATGGCCCGATTCGGGCCGACGTAGTCAATCAGCACCAGCAAATCCGGCGGGTTCTCCCGCAGGTACTGCTTAGCTCGCTGCTGCAGCTGCAAAGTAGGCCAAATGTAGGGCAAAGACTCCACAATCCCCACCGAACCCGTACCGCTGGTATCCCCCAAGAGAGCGCAGCCGACTTTGGCCATCCGCTCCCCCCCCAGGGCCACAATCTCCAGCTCTATTCCCTGTGCCAGTGCTTGCCGGTGAAGGGCTTCTGCCAGCAGCGCCCCTTGCAAGTCCCCTGAAACCTCGCCGGTGCTGAGGAACAGCCGCACCTTTCGCTTGGGGGCAGAACCGGCACTGAAGTCTGAAGTCAAATTTAATTCACCCTTCATCCTTCATCCTTATCCTTGATCTGTTTCCCTGGAGTCAGCCCCCGCCGGCCCTCCATCTGGGACAGTTGCAGGAACTGGCGCAGGTGCTGCAAATGTTCGCTATCGCCAAGCTCGGACAGCTGCGGCAAAGCTTGAGTCACCGTCAGCCCAGAGCGGTAAAGAATGCGGAACGCTTTTTTCAAGCCGGCAATCTCATCTGGTGAGAGCCCCGCCCGCTTCAGCCCCACAAGGTTGAGCGATCGCACCCGCGACGGATTCCCCTCCACAAGCATATAGGGCGGCACGTCCCGGTCAATCCGGCTCATGCCGCCCAACATCGCCAGCTGGCCTATGCGGACAAATTGATGGATGCCCAACACGCCCCCAATCACAGCCCGCGACTCTATGTGGACGTGACCTGCCAGCGCTACCGAATTAGCAATCACCACCTGGTTTTCCAGAACGCAGTTGTGCGCTACATGCACATAAGCCATCAGCAGATTGCCGCTGCCGATCGCCGTTGCCTCACCCAAGCCGGTTGCTCGGTTGACAGTCACATACTCGCGAAGGATGTTGTCATCCCCGATTTTCACAAAACTGGGAGCGCCCTCATATTTGAGGTCTTGCGGCTCCAAGCCAATCGCCGCCCCGGGGTAAATTTGATTGCCAGCCCCGATTTCCGTCCGCCCATCAATTACCGCATGGGCCCCAACCGTCGTTTCCGGGCCAATTTTTACATGCTCTCCAATCACCGCATAGGGACCCACCCGCACAGTTGGGTGCAGTTGAGCGTCTGGGTGGATGACAGCGGTGGGGTGAATTAAAGTCATCATAGGATTCTTCCGTGTTGAGGAATGAGTGCTGAGTTGAAGAGGAATGTAACCGATCGCTCAACACTCAACACTCAACACTTTTGCTAGCTCAGCAGGGAAAACATCAATTCGCCTTCTGTGACCAGTTGGCCATCCACTTCGGCGCGGGCCTGCATTTTCCCGAACCGGCGCTGCTTGACGCACAGCAGTTCTACAGTCATCACCAGCTGGTCACCCGGCACCACCAGTCGCCGGAACCGCACTTTATCAATGCCGGCAAACACAAACAATCCTTCCGGCATATCGGGCTGCTGGGCCATCAGCACCCCCCCGACTTGGGCCATTGCTTCCACGATCAGCACCCCGGGCATGATCGGACGCCCCGGAAAATGCCCCTGAAAATGCGGTTCGTTGACGCTGACATTTTTTATCCCCACAGCCCGCTGCCCCGGAACGCACTCAACAATCCGATCCACCAGCAAAAAAGGATAGCGGTGCGGCAGCAGCTTCTGAATATCTTCAAATGTCAGCGATGTCTGAATAGCAGGCGCAGTGGGGGCGGAAGCGGTTGCTATCTCGCTTTCCTGGGCGGAAACCCCTGTGGCAGAGGAATTTTGGGCGGTAACGTCTGTCAGGGTGGACATGAGTAGATGTTTATTTTGAATTTGCGATTTTAGATTTTAGATTGGGGGTGCGTCTGGGCATCCAAAATCTAAAATCCCCAGCCCGAGGAAGCCAGCCGGCGGGCGAGCCCGACGTGCAGCTTGTGGCTTGCTTTGTAGGCGATCAAGTGAGCGCGGGGAAATCTTCCCAGCAAGCTCATATCTCCTACTAAGTCTAAGATTTTATGACGCACGGGTTCATTTGCAAATCTCAGCGGCGGATTTAACCACCCTTCCTGACTGCAGACGAGGGCGCTGTCCAAACTTCCGCCTTTGATTAAGCCCTGCGCCCGCAGCTGTTCGATTTGATCCGCGAAGCCAAAAGTGCGTGCCGGTGCGATCTCGCTGGCGAAGCTGTCTGTAGCCGGCGACCAGCTGTGCCACTGCTGGCCAATTGCCGGCTCCTGGAAGTCAATGCCGTAGCTGAAGCGCAGCGCCGGTGCCGGTAGGGCGGCGACAAAGGCATCTCCCTGGTTCACCCAGATCGGTTCGGGAAGCGATCTGGACGCTGAAGGTTCCTCGCCGGGATTTGGGGATTTGGGGATTTCTGTTTCTGCGACTCCCACAGAGGCGATCGCTTCCACCCAACCGAGGGCTGACCCATCCAGCAGGGGCACTTCTGGGCCATCCACCTCAATGCGGGCGCTGTCCACTCCCATTGCCGCTAGCGCCGCTAGCAGGTGTTCCACCGTGCGCACACCGGCAACTCCATTCGCCAGTTCAGTCGAGAGAGTTGTCTGGCGCACCGATTCTACTGTTGCCGGAATTCTGGGGGTGCCGGTTAAATCGGTGCGGGCGAAGTATCGCCCCTCGCCTGGTGCCGCCGGCAGCACCCGCACTGCAGTCACCACACCCAGGTGCAGCCCCACTCCGGAGCGCTCAAACCCATCTGCCAATGTACGCTCAACTGTCATTCTTTCCCCGCCTCTCGCATACAAATAACCAGTATTTTTCTTATTTAAAACCTAACCAAACCTTAAAAACCTCACCCTCTTTCTTCTCTTCGCACCCTCGCAATCCCTGCGAGCGCACAGCAGTTATAAATTCTTGAGCATCGCCTATTTCTTCTCTTATCTTGGCGTTATTGGCGTCTTGGCGGTCAAAAATAACCTCCCTCTAGAAACCAGATTTCTAAAAGAAACCTGGCTTCTAGCAGCCTGTCCTAAACCGCGAAAATTACGGCAAAATCCCTGACTATAAAATACTTAGAAGCGCTCTCCAATGCCAAAGTGAAAGAGAGATGCGCCGTCATCATTGATGCCGAAATCAACGCGAATCGGACCGAGAGGCGAATCAATGCGGACGCCCAAACCGTAACCGAAACCAGAACCCGGTTTGCCCCGCACCCCAGCCGGATCGCCGGGAACGGCAGATCCGGAACCGAGATCGGTGCCGAAATCGACAAACAGCGCTCCTCCGATAACAGAGAAAATCGGGAAGCGATACTCTGCAGTTGCTTGCAGGAAACTGCGACCGCTGCCGAGTTCTCCTTCATCATAGCCGCGCACGGAATTGCTGCCACCAAGAGAAAAGGCTTCGTAGGGGGGCAAATCGCCGAGAACGGTGCCGGCTTGAACGTTAAACGCTAATGTCTGGGGGCCTTTGGTAAAGTTAAAATATTTCACCGGCATGTAGTAGCTGTAGCTAGCACGCAGGCGATTCATAAAGATGCTTCCCAAACCCAGCGGTACGGACTGTTCGGTGCTCAATCGCAACAGGGAGCCGCTGGTGGGCTTGAGGGGGTTGTCGCGCAGGTCGCGGGAGAGTCCAAACTGTAAGGTGGTCAGGTCGTCTTTGCCTTCGCCGCTGAAGCTCAGATCGTTGCCCAGGGCGTCCACGGGGCTGATGTCGCCATCGGAATCTCGGATGGAAACCCGCTGGTACTGCATGCCGAGGGAAGCCGTCCATTCGGACTTTTCTAGGGGGTTTCGGTTCAGGGGGCGGTTAAAGGTGACGCCGCCGCCCAGACGCAGAACCCGGGGGCGATCGCCGGAACTGGGGTCTGTGGGGTTGTCCGGATCGGGAAGGCGAACGTCGTCAGGGCCGCCGGTGTATATTAAGGAGATTGACCGGCGTCTGAAGCCATTGACGGTGTAAGCGGTGCGGTAGGGATCGCCGGCAATCCAGGGATCGGTGAAGTTAACGTCAAAGAGCAGGGCCCGCTCGCCCACTTGCAGCTGCGCCCCTAATTTTTGGTTGTTTCCGCCCAAGTTTTGCTCTTGATAGCTAACCGTGCCAAAAATGCCAGTGGCGGAACTAATCCCCGCACCCGCTGCGATCGAGCCGGTATTCCTTTCTGTGACATTGAGGACGACAACCACTCGGCGCGGATCTGCGCCTGGATTCAAAGCAGGCTCGACTTTCTCAAACAGGCCCAAACCGTAGATGCGGCGCAAATCAGCGATCAGCGCCGATTCTTTGAGCACTTGTCCGGGTTTGAGCGCCATCTCGCGGGTGATGATGAATTTGCGGGTGCGGCCCTGGATCGGGTTGCCTTGCTCGTCGGCTGTCTCGCCTTCTTTGGTGGCGAAGCGGATTTGCACGTCTTCTATCACCCCTTCTGCGACGAGCAAGGTGACTCTGCCATCGGGGGTGACGGCGGATGAGTCAATCACCTGGGCCAAGATGTAGCCGTTGTCTTTGTACCACTTATTTAATTTCTTGACGCTTTCCTGAAAGGTGCGCAGGTTGAGGATGCGGCCATACTGGTCGCGGAATATCTCGTCCACCACTGTTTGGGGCACAGCTTGCTGGGCCGCTGCTTCGGGAACGGCACTGACGACTACTCCCTGCAGGACTGGGTTGGGCTGCACCACAAAGGTCACCCGCACACCTAAAGGAGTGTCCTCGGGCACGTAGTCCACTTTCCCAAACAAGCCGATGGCAAAGATGGCGTTCACGTCTTCTTGCAGCTGGCAGCGGTTGGCCGTCCGTCCGGGCTGGGTGCGAATCGTCCGATAGATTTCATCTTGCAGTTCCCCCTGTGCGCCGCTGACTGCCACTTCCGCCACCAGCACTTGCGGCGCAGTTGGATCGGGGCACTGACCGGCTCCTGGCGTTGCGGGCGCGGGGCTAGTTGGCTCTGGACTTGTTGGCGCTGGCACCGGCACTAGGGGGGGCTGCGGCGTCTGGGCGACGGACTCTAGCGCCCAAACTGCCGCCGGCGCTTCCCTCTCTCCCCCACCGGCTGCAGGGACAGGCTCAGCCAGCGGGGCTGAGGAATCGGAACCCAGGCCAGACGCCTGCGCTACGGGATCTTCCGACCCCAGCGCGGCAATTTCCTCTCCCTGACCTTCCTTGAGGGACGTCCCGACAGGGGACTCCAGCGACCAGACTTCAGTCGGGGAAGGCGCAGGGAGGGCGATTTGTTGGGAGTCGGCTGCCATTTGCGGTTCTGCAAAGCCCGTCCCCAGGCCCGAGTCAGTCGCCAGTTCAGCGCTTTCCACCGGCAGCGGTGGCAGGGGCTGTGCGGGTGGGGAGCCGGTGGGCTCTGGCGCGGGCTGCAGGCTCACAGTCTGTCCGCTGACTGGGTTCGATAAACTCAGGGTGGCTGAGGCTGTCAAAATTGCCACCCATACGGTCGGTATCCGCATCTTGTTCACGTTGTTTTCCACTTCCACACACCAGAGCCACAATTTCAAGCTTGCCTTAAAGCAAACAGCACGGAGTTCGCGCGGGCGCGCATGCGCCCCAAGGCAGCCAGAGCGCATTCAGAGGTAAATCTTACCGCATTGGCTTGCCAGCCGCTCCCCGCACGGCAGGGGTTTGGATCAGGACTTACGCAGAAACCGGGTTTCCTATCCTGCCCCTTGACTTGAGCGCGTTGCACAATTGCCGGATCAACCCCACCCCCCCAAACCCCTCCCCGCCGCCTAGGGGGACGTGAGAGAGGGTTTTGGATGAGTGCAAAAAGAGAAATCATCCTTCTACTGTGCAACGCCTGACTTGAGAGCGCTCTGTCTCACACCAGAAACCCGGTTTCTTTAATGGTTGTGCGTAAGTCCTAAGGATTTACGATAGTAGATGCTTTTCAAAGCAATCCTTAGCCACTCGCTTTGTTGCTGTGCGCCACAACCCGCTCTAGCACCCGCTGGTAAGCTTCTTCGACATTCCCCAAATCGCGCCGGAAGCGGTCTTTGTCCATCACCCGCCGGTCTGGATCGCCATCTGCATTATCCCACAGCCGGCAGGTGTCCGGGCTTATTTCATCCGCCAGCAGCAGTCTTCCCTCGCTGTCGGTGCCAAACTCCAGTTTGAAGTCTACCAGGGTAATGCCGCACTCCTGGAAAAACTTGGAGAGAATTTCGTTGACCCGCAAGGCAAGTGTTTGCAGTTGCTCGACTTGTTCCGCAGTGGCTAGTTCCAGCAGTAACAGGCGCTCCCGCGTTAGCAGCGGATCTCCCAGCTCGTCATTTTTATAGTATAATTCTACCAGCGGCTGTTTTAAAATGGTGCCGGTTGGCAATCCCGTTTGTTTGCAAAGACTGCCGGCGGCGATGTTCCGCACCACCACTTCCACCGGCACAATCTTGACCCGCCGCACTCGCATTTCGTTAGGCGCGGGGCAGTCTTTGAAATGGGTGGCAATGCCCTCCGCTTCTAGCAGTTTGAATAAATGGCTAGAGATTAGGCAGTTGATTTTGCCCTTGCCGGTGATGCTCCCTCGCTTCTGGGCGTTAAATGCTGTGGCGTCATCTTTAAAGACTGTCAGTAAGATTTCCGGATCGCCGGTACTCAAGAGAATTTTGGCCTTGCCTTCATAAAGTTTCTCAGAACCTGACATAAAAAAGCTCGCTCTGCTGTAGAATAAGAGAAAGTCGCGCCGGTCGCTGGATGGGTGCTGCTAGCACCATTCCCTCACCCGGACTGTCCTTTACGGTCGGGCAGCTAGAATATTGTACTCTATAGCAAGAGCTTTGGCTTGGCTTGGCAACAACTTCGCCACCGTTGCGGCAGATGTGGCGTCCGACTGAAGTCGGACGCTATCCAAACCAAGTCCGCTTTAAGCGGACTTGAGCGCGTTTTTCATATTAGTGAGCTGCTGAAAAACCCGGTTTCTTAAAGAAACCGGGTTATTGATGCGTACTTCATCCAACTGAAAACCGCTATAATAAAAAGGTTGCGGGGCAACCGGGTTTGCTATTACCTTGCTGGCTCAGAGGGGGCATTATCCATCTGTAAAATCACGGGCAATCCCCTTTGTCCACCTCCGACTATTAAAACTTTGGCGTTAGGGGACTGGGCTAGTTTTTCAGTCGCTTCGATCGCCTTCAATTGCAGCACTTGCGCGTTAAGACCTTGGGAAACAATTTTTTGGTAATCGGAAATACCTTTGGCTTCGATGCGCTTGCGCTCGGCTTCTTGGCGCTCTTTTTTGAGGGTAAAAGCCATCTGCTGGCTTTCTTGCTCTGCTTTGAGCTTGTCCTGAATTGCGGCTTGGATTCTCTCAGGGATTTGCAGCTCTCTCAACAGAGTTTCCTCAACGGTGAAACCGAGGGGGGCTAGCTGTTCGCTCAGCTGCCGGCGGAGGCGGCTGGCTATCTCCTGCCGTTTGGTAGAGTAAATGGCTTCAGCTGGGTAGTTAGCAGTGACCTCGCGGACAATCGAGCGAAATCGGGGGAGGACAATTTCTGTCTCGTCAGTGCCAAGATTTTCATATACGGACACAGCTTTATGCGGCTGCAGCCTGTACTGCAGGCTGACATTGATATTGAACGCCAGCCCCTCTTTGGATGTGGCTTCTATGGTTTCCTGCACATTTTTTAGGCGGGTGGAAAAATTAACAACTCTAGCCGCAGGATTGACCAGGTGGACTCCTGGATTGAGAGGGGAATTGGAAACCTTTCCCAGGGAGTCCACGACTCCAACATTGCCGGCGGGGATAACAATCAGTGTCCTAAAAAGGGAGGAGATCACAGCAACCGCCCCAATCAGTGCGGCGATGGCCCGAACTGCTAAGCGAGACCTGTCATCCTCAACTCTCTCAGCGTTGAGAAATATGAAGATGGATATCAAAGCGGTGAGGAGTGAAAGTAAAAAACTCATCTCTTGGCCTCAAGGATTGAAGAGATTCAACGAACTGCCACTTTATATAGCGGTTCTCAGCCTTTGTGAGGTACTGAGAAACCCGGTTTCTTTGAGAAACCGGGTTTCTGGGCCTCACGTACATCAAACTGAGAACCGCTCTACTAGCAGGGCATTTGTCCCGGGCAATCCCTGTCGTGTGGGGGGCGGGTTTATCAAGATATTTCCGGCGCTGCGGCGAGATCGATAAACCAAATGCGGGCATAGCGCATGGCCCCAAGCGCTATGCCCCGGGCCCAACAGGATATGATATTCCGCAGCCCACCGCTCACCAGGGACGCCACTCCCTCAAATTTTAGCTTATCCGAAACAATGGTTTTGACAAATCCCGCCTTCAGATGGGTTTTGTAATATGCTTTCTTCCGGTAACAAAAATTGGCGTCAATTGGTGCCAAAATAGCTCCGATAGCTGGGTGCCCAATACCCAATGCCTCATGTCCAATACTTCATGCTATGATACCATCCCCATGCCCCCATGTGCCATTCCGAGAGCAGCCCCCTGCGGGCCTAATGCTCTGGTCAGCTTCGGGGCTCTGTACAGGACTGCCGGCACGATGGGGATGCTCCTCGGGCGTTTGAGCTAGACTATAGACAGAAAATACGGTTTGCAGTTATAATAAAAAGTTTCGCTGATTTAAGTCAAGGGGCTACTTACAAGTCGTGAGCTTTTCCATCCCCCCAGACGGAACGTGGCGGGACGCGCCCCTATAAAAGGGGGGGGTCGTGTTCCCCTTCCAGACTCTGCCTGGGAGCGGCGTTTTGGAGGCAGATCCTCCAAAGGTGCTTTCCTTGGGTGATTTAGGTATAGCGGTTCTCAGTTAGATGAACTATGGCCCAGAAACCCGGTTTCTTAAAGAAACCGGGTTTCTCAGTACCTCAGCAATATGAGAAACGCTATAAAATAAAAAAAATATTAAAATTACCCGCACCAACTTCACAGCTGCCGGTTAAAAATTTATAGTAGTCTCACAAGAGTTTTAGGAGGGAAGCCCTCGCTTACCCCATGCGATGATGCCATGCATGCGTGATGCCCAATGCCCCATAGGGGTTAGGTTGTAGGAGAGAAGCCCTCGCTAGCCCAATGCCCCAATGCCCAATGCCCCATGCGCAGATGCCCCAATGCCCACTGCCCCAGTGTAAACCTCTTGAGTAAAATATAAATTTATGGGAGTTTAGAGTGGGGAAATACAGGCTGACTGGCAGCTCATAAAAAAAACCAGCAATCTGATGATGAGTGAAAAAGTAAAGATTTATTTATTGCAACCCCAAGAACTGCTTAGCTGCTACAAATTGAGCCAGCCTGTCGCCGCCTCGGTGCGTCTAGCACTAGAACAGTTTCAGCAGGCTATGGCTGTTGACTCGCTGCAGCAGGCGATTTCCCTGACTAATGCTGCCTTGCCACAACTAGAGCCAGTCGAAACCATTCCCCTGTCCGAAAATTTTTCCACTGACACCCCACTGAAGTGTGAGGAAGTCAAGGAATTAAATCAGTACATGGAGATAGCTCATGTCAAAGCCAAGGAACCTGCTAAGTTAATCACTGCCAGTGCCTTGAAAGCCTATTTGGGCTTTTTGGAAATGAGAGAAAGCTTGACTTTAGACCCCGCTGATGTAAAACTTGTGGTCGCGGGCTTCCAAAGTCATGCCAGCCTCTTGGCAAGGGTTTTTAATGTGGGGAGTGCTGGTTCGAGGAACGATATAACACCTGAATTGCGGGCACCTCTTACCCAATCGTTCCCCGAATCAGCCACTTCTCAACTTGTTGTTGGTGAAGAAAGAGTCAGTAAAAACCTCCTGACTAATACTGAAAATGTTTTGCTGCGGGTCTGGAAAAGAGGTCACTGGGTGTTTTTTGTTTTCACCGAAGGTCTAATCCTCTGCTTTCGTCGCCTCGCAGCTGCAGTGCGATCTGGCGACCTGGACACTGCAAAGATTGAGCTGGAAACTGCTTCTGAACTGATGTGGGCATCGGGAGCCTCGATGAAGCTGACTGGGAACTTTAGCAAACAGGAGTATATCTGTGAAGTTCGCCCCACGATGACTCACGGTCACGTCCAGTCGCTAGTTCAGTCAGTTAGTTTAAGTGGGGTAATGACCTGGGATCACGATTATCTGGTGAATGTCGTCTGGAAGAAGGAACTCTTGTCTGTATTCCAGACTCTGCCTAGTTCCCTCCTGGCTGAGCATGAAAAATTTGTCCGGGCTTATAAGGAAGGTCTCTCGGCAGGTCACAAAAGTGTTTGTGTTAAATTTGGGGGAGATACAATGGGAAGCTTGCGAGACCCGCACAATATAGCAGCCGACACTCTAGAAAAATTTGAACAGAGTCGCTTGCGGCTGCTCGCTCCGCCCGGTCAATTCCAATGAAACCGCGAACCCAGATAAATTTCTACTTGGTATAGAAAGTGTAGAAACCGGGTTTCGCCGAAGTTACCCGGTTTCTGGCACCACCCAGAGGCGTTTCATATTTTTGTTAGGTACTGAGCGAGATAGCAACGGAAAACAAGGAGAGTTACATGAGCGACTCGCACGGCGACGTTAATAGTGAACACCGGCACAGCCTTCGCCCTTCCTCCCTAGACCTCACAGACGACGCCATGCAATCCCTGGCGGCGCAATCAGTTGCGCTGGTGATGGAATACTTGGCGCACGTTTCGGAAATGCCGGTTTTCCAACACACGCCTTCCTCTCAGCTTGCGGAGCGTTTTAGTTCGGAGTTACCCGCTGAAGGTGAGCCGGTTGAGCAGTTGATGGAAGACTGCCGGTG
>JALOOK010000200.1 GCA_025454445.1 Oscillatoria sp. Prado101
ATCGCGCATTACCTGACTCGCAATTATCGTTTGATTTTCTTACCTACCTCCCTTGACTTCCGACATGGTTGCCTTTGGCGTTGCGAAAAATCAAATCTAAAACGGCGAGAGCGATGCTGACTGCCGGCGCACTATCGGTTCAAGATCACCTTAAAGCATGAGGCTGAACTAACAGGAACCACCGTTTTGGATGCGACTGAAGAATACACCTGCAAGACTTGCACTCGCGCTCGGCCATGTCCACACCCGCTTAGGTGCTTCCAAAGTTTTCCACTGTCCCAAGTGCTGGTTTACGCACTTCGAGGGACTGGAACGGCGATGCATGGGATTCTCCTGAAAGCTTTGCGGGATAGCGCCTAAGCACGTCTTTGATGGCGATAGTGCTATCGTTGCATTGTCCGGGGATGCCGGGAACAATGTCGCGTAAATGTATCAGCATCCGGATGCCGTCACCGCTCAAATCCTCACCCTGATTGAGCGTCACCGGTAAAGCTGCATGACGCCGGTGATGGCCAGCCTGGACTGTCCGCCCAGGGTGAGCGGGGAGATGTGACCCCGGTTCAGGTGATCGGCGGCGGCGCAGGCGATCATGGCGGCGTTGTCGGTGCAGAATTTTAGGGGCGGAAACAGCACCCGCAGATTGTGATCGGCGGCGGCGGCTTGCAGGTGCTTTCGCAGTCCGCTGTTGGCGGCGACTCCACCGCCGACGGCTATGGTGTCCAGACCTAAGTCTAGGGCGCAGGCAATGGCCCGTCGGGTCAGGGAGCGGGCCACGGTTTCCTGAAAGCTGGCGGCGATGTCGCTGACCGGCAGATTTTCCCTCTCTTGCTGCAGCTTTTGCACCAGTCTCAGCACTGCTGTTTTTAAGCCGCTAAAACTGGAGTCGTAGGGGTGATAGCCGCCTCGGGCCGGGAGGGAAATGTTGCCTTCGGGCAGGGGAAAGGCTTGGGGATTGCCGCTTTTGGCCAGCCGGTCAATGGCCGGCCCACCCGGATAGCCCAGCTGCAGCAACCGGGCGACTTTATCGAAGGCTTCGCCGGCGGCGTCATCGCGGGTTTGGCCGAGGGTTTCGTAGATACCGCAATCTTTGACATGGATCAAGCTGGTGTGGCCGCCTGAAACGAGCAGGCAGAGAAAGGGCGGCTGTAAAGAAGGCTCGCTGAGGTAGGTGGCGTAAATGTGACCTTCTAGGTGATGGACGCCCAAAAAGGGTTTGTTGCGGACAGTGGCCAGGGTTTTGGCGGCGGTTAGCCCGACTAACAGGGCACCCACAAGACCGGGGGCGCAGGTGGCGGCGACGCCATCAATGTCGGCCCAGCTGAGGTGGGAGTCTTGCAGGGCTCGGGCAATGGCGTCATTGACGGTTTCCACGTGCTGGCGCGAGGCCACCTCCGGGACAACGCCGCCGTACTGCCGGTGTGTTGCAATTTGTGAAGCAATGACGCTGGAGAGAGCTTCACGATTCTTAACAATTGCGGCGGCAGTTTCGTCACAACTTGTTTCAATTGCTAAAACCGTTGCCATTGGCTGGTAATGTTTTGAAATAGGTACTTGTAGTAGCTTAAACTTTCCTGAGAAACCTCAGGGTAGTATCATTGTTTTCATGTCAGCGCCAACCGGCCTGCACAAGTAACCTCAGCGGGTTGTCCACAAAAATTTACATTTTGTAACAAAAGGAAAAACTTGGATGCGACGATTGTTGGGTCTGATTCTGGCCATTAGTGTTTGGATCTGTGCTGTCCCAGCCGCCTCGGCAGATGTGGCGGGCCTTGTCCCGTGCAGCGAATCGCCCGCTTTCCAGCAACGGGCTGAATACGCTCGCAATACCACCGCTGACCCCGAATCAGGGAAAAAGCGATTTGAGCGCTACTCCCAGGCCCTGTGCGGTCCTGAGGGGCTGCCCCACCTGATTGCTGATGGCCGCTGGAGCCATGCGGGAGACTTTATTATTCCTGGCATTTTGTTTCTGTACATTGCTGGCTGGATCGGCTGGGTCGGTCGGGCCTATCTGATCGATGTCCGCAAGGGCGAGAACCCGGAAGAGAAAGAAATCATCATCGATGTGCCCAAGGCGGTTGGGTTGATGCTCACCGGCTTTACTTGGCCACTAGCTGCAGTCAAAGAAGCCCTCAGCGGCGAACTGTATGCCAAAGACGATGAAATCACAGTGTCCCCACGCTAGTCCATTTTGAGTTGCTAACCGTTTTTAGGAGAATCCCCCCATGAAAGACTTGCAGCGCTTTCTTTCCTCTGCGCCGGTGCTGGCTGCAGTTTGGCTGAGCTTCACAGCTGGGCTTTTGATTGAAATTAACCGCTTTTACCCCGACCTTCTTTTCCACCCCATGCAGTAAAGGGCTGCCAGCAGCAATCAAGAGAGCGTGCCGCTTAGCCAAAGTATGCTATAATTTGCTATTGGCAGCCGGCACTAGCCGGAGAACTAAAGGCTGACGGTTGCCTCCCGCAATAGGTAGCCATCTTAACCTGAAAACCATGATGTGGGTGGACTTTCCTGAGTTTAGATACCCGTTGCTTTAACTTTATAAAATGGTAAATGGGATCTAGATTGCTCTCAGGCATGGTGCGCGTAGGATATTCCTGCGGGCATTGGTTGATACGAATCATTTGTCAGGTGCTGGCGGTTTTTGACCGCAGGCTGATCGCCAGTAACGAACTCTGAAACTCGCGGTCGTGAGGCGCAGTCGCGTGCGGTGGGGTCAGTGCCCCATCGTCACCGTAGGCCACCCACGGCTCGCGGGTTTCATAATTAGAGAAGCTGGGCGGGCGGGGGAAAGATTAAGATTTATGAATTTCTCAGAAAGGCTGCCTGTAAAAGCGGTTTTTAGCTTAAAATATTGCAACGACCTTATATAAATACGAACAAAGCATGTCAGCAACAACCGAAACCAAGAATCGAGAAGTTGTCTCCGCCGCAGGCGACCCGCAAATTGGCAATTTGGCGACGCCGGTGAGCGCTTCTGATTTCACCAAGACTTTCATTAACAATCTGCCGGCTTACCGGAAAGGGCTGTCTCCGATTCGTCGCGGTTTAGAAGTCGGGATGGCGCACGGCTATTTGCTGTTTGGCCCGTTTGCCTGCACGAGCCAATTCCGCAACGCTCCGTTTGCGGATGTGGTGGGATTGGTTGAAGCAGTAATCTTAGTGGTGATTTTGACCCTTTGCCTGTCGCTGTACGGGAGTGTGGGCGTGCAAAAGCCGGTGGCGACGATTACGACGCCCAATCCTCCGGAAGCTTTGGGCACAGATGAAGGCTGGAGCGAATTTTCCGGCGGTTTTCTCGTCGGTGGAATTGGCGGTGCGGCTTTCGCTTATATCCTCTATGTGATTTTCCAGTCGGGAGTGTTTCAAACTTTCGGCAATCTAGTGGGCTAAGTGCCTTGTGGGTGGCGGGGGAAGCATTTCATTTGTGATCAAATTATCCCCCTCACCCCTCGCACCCAACGCCTATAAGGGAGAGGGGGGAAAAATCAATAATTTCCCCGTCTCCCGACTCGGTATCGGGGGCTTATGCGCCCCTTAAGGGGCCGAATATTGGGCTAAAGCCCAACTACAAACATTTTCAAGGCAGAGCCTGGGAACGATATCCTAATCCCCAATTGGGAGCAATATTCAGCAATTCACCGGCGCAAATACCGCCGCTTCAATCTCCTGTAACGCCTTTTCCAAATTGTCATTAACAATCTGGAAGTCAAACTCACCGGCGGCGGCAATTTCTTCTTTAGCGCGTTGCAGTCGGAGCGCCATCGATTCTTCCGAATCCTTACCCCGCTCGCGCATGCGGGTTTCTAACGCATCCATTGATGGCGGGAGGAGAAAGATTTGCAGAGCTTGTGGAAACGACCGGCGAATTTGCCGCGCCCCTTCCAGTTCAATTTCCAGCACCACCCACTCGCCTTCCTGCAGGTGAGTTTCCACCTGACGGCGCAGCGTTCCGTAGTAATTGCCGGCAAACTCAGCCCACTCCAGCAGTTCGCCGGTGGCGACCATTTGCTCAAACTGGTGCCGGTCAATAAAATAATAGTGTCTGCCGTTAATCTCACCGGCACGGGGGGAGCGCGTCGTCACGGATACGGAGAGATACAGTTCAGGATGACGCCGCCGCAGCGCTCGCAACAAGGTTCCCTTACCCACGCCACTAGGCCCAGTCAGTACAATCAGTTTGCCGGTTTTCATGCCCGCTATCCGCTGAAATTTCCTCCTCTCATCTTCTCAGGGACAGGGCGTCTGAAGCAACTGGAGCCGGCGGGATAAGGGCTTAGAGGTGATTTATAAAGTAAATATTATAGCAATGGACAGTCAGTTAAGGACAGGGCATCTCACTTGCTAGTAGGGATAGGGACAGGCGTCTCGCCTGTCCTACGTCCTAACCTAACTGGCTACTGCTATAAAGGCCATTCGCGTCCAGTCGGGAAACGATCCCCCCCTACCCCCCCTTAAAAAGGGGGGGTAATCTCAGAGCCTACCCTGGTAGGCGGTTGCCGCACGGAGACTGCCCGTTTTCCCTGGGGCTGAAATCCGGGCATCCCAAATCCTTGCATCCAAAATTGCTATTAACCGGCTATTTGGCCGTCTTTATTATTCACGAAGCGATGGGCCACCGTTTCCGGCTGGATCGCCGAAAGGATGACGTGGCTAGAATCGGTAATGATCACCGCCCGCGTCCTGCGCCCGTAGGTGGCGTCAATTAGCTGCCCTCGCTCCTTGGCGTCGCTGACGATCCGCTTGATGGGAGCAGACTCTGGACTGACAATGGCCACGACTCGGTTGGCAGACACGATGTTGCCAAAACCGATATTGATCAGCTGAATTTGACTGTCCATGACAAACTCACCGTCTGGGGTTCTGAGGAGCCAACAACAACTCTATTTCAATGATATCCACAAAAATCTTGACTCACAAGCCTAAAAAGGGAGAAAATCAGATATTTTAGAATTTTTTCTCTTTTTTTCAGCTTTTTATCCCGAGGACAATCGCAGAAACCGGGTTTCTCAACCAGCAGACAGCAACGCCACAGCCCTCGCACCAGGACTAGAAACCCGGTTTCTCTCACGGTTGTGCGTAAGTCCAGATCAACTTGCGCCACGGATCTGCCAGCATGGAAACAGATCCTATCCACTTGAAGCTGTGCGAACGGTTGACTTCACCACCCTAACTGCTGCGTGCTCGGAGCTGCGAGCTTTCTGGCTGCCGGCTCGTCTGGAACAGGTTTACCAGCGCGACCGGCACACGATCGCTCTCGCCCTGCGCACTCTTGACCGGCGCGGCTGGCTGGACATTTCCTGGCACCCGCAAGCCGCCCGCCTCTGCACCGGCAGCCCCCCACCCCGCACGCCGGATACCTTTACCTTCAGCCAGCAGCTGCGCCACCAGCTGGCCGGCTTGGCTTTGGTGGCCATTAAGGCGATTGCCCCCTGGGAGCGCGTCGCCGACTTGCAGTTCGCCCGACGCCCCGGAGAGGAAGCCATCTGGCACCTGTATGTGGAAATTATGGGCAAATACAGCAATGTGATTCTGGCAAATCAGGACAACCTAATCGTCACCGCCGGCCATCAAGTTAGCGACCGGCAGTCCAGGGTGCGCCCGATTCAAACCGGCCAGCCCTACGAAGTCCCGCCGGCACTGCTTGAACCCATACCCAGCTCCAGCGAATCCCTTGACCGCTGGCGGGAGCGAGTCAGCTTGATACCTGGCCATCTGGGCCGCCAGCTGCTGAAAAGCTATCGCGGTTTGAGCTCTTCTCTGGTGGAGTCGATGCTGCGATCTGCCGGTCTCGATCCACAACAGCCGACTGATACGCTGAGCGACGGTGATTGGCACCGGCTGTTTCTCAGGTGGCTGGAATGGCTGGAAGCTTTGGAAAAAGAGCAGTTTCAACCGATGCCGACTGAGGATGGGTACACGGTTATCGGCTGGGGTGCAGGTGTTGCGGGGGAACTCGGTGGCTCTGGAGCGGGGGAAATGCCAATGCCCCATGCCCGATGCCCGATGCCCGATGCCCATGCCGCAACTGTGGGAGAATTGCTCAACCGCTACTACACTGAGCGGCTGAACCGGCAGGAATTCCAGCAGTTGCGCCATATGCTGAGTCAGAAAATTAACAGCCTTCTGGGAAAGTTGCAGGTGAAGGCTGGCACTTTTCAGGAACGCTTGCAGCAGTCGGATCAGGCAGACCGGCACCGGCAGCAGGCGGACTTGCTGATGGCCAACCTCCAGGCGTGGCAGCCGGGGATGAAATCTATCGGGCTCCCGGATTTTGAAACGGGGGAGCCGGTGGTGATTGCTCTGGAACCGGAGAAAAATGCTGTGCAAAATGCCCAAGCTCTGTACCGCCGGCACCAAAAGCTGAAACGGGCCCGCGCGGCTGTTGAGCCGTTACTGGCAGAGGTGCGGCAGGAAATTGAGTATTTGGAGCTGGTGGAAATGGAGATTGGCCAGCTGGAGGGTTATAGGGAGCCGGCTGATTTGAAGGCGCTCGAAGAGATTCGGGACGAGCTGATTGGGCAGGGGTATTTGGAAAATCCGGAATACCGCAGTCATACGGAGGCACCGGCAACGGATTTTTACCGGTACAAGACGCCGAGCGGATTTGAATTACTGGTGGGTCGGAATAACCGGCAAAATGATATACTGAGTTTTCGGATGGCGGGGGACTACGATTTGTGGTTCCACACGCAAGAGATTGCCGGCAGTCATGTGCTGCTGCGCTTGCCGGCGGGAGCTGCGCCCGAAAAGGCGGATTTGCAATTTGCGGCTGATTTGACTGCCCACTACAGTCGGGCCCGGGAGGCGGCTCAGGTGCCGGTGGTTTATACGGAACCGAAGTATGTGTATAAGCCTAAGGGGGAGAAACCTGGTATGGTTGTGTATAAGCACGAGCGCATACTCTGGGGGCGTCCCCAGGAAGGCAGGGGCTATGTGGCCCAGAGGTATGGCAGCGATAAAGATTTGTGAAAAATTTTGGTGTTTTTTGTTACCATAAAATTTAGGAAAGATTTAAGATTTGATGGCCTGCTGCACGCTTGGGAACGCGCAGTTGGCCTATCCTCCTGTTGAGACGACAACGTAAGTTTGAAATTTTGAGGGCCAGCTATTGGATTTAGCTGGTCGTTTTTTATCAGGGCTGGAGAATTGATATCTAGTCCGGTTGGTTGCTTGTAATCCGGCAGAATAAATTCTGCCGCTATACAGACTTTCGCCCGCCTGCGCGGGCGTTCGAGATATTTTCAGCGGGCTGGCGTGGAAGTTGGCCCTATGTGCGCAATTGCTGGAAAGCTGGGTGGCGGGGATCGCAGGTGAGTTCAGTGGTGCCGGTATCAACTGTGTGTATGGGAATGACTTCGACGACACTATTACTGTAGGCCAGGGCTTGAAATCCTTTTACTAGGTCAGGTGTCCAGGGTTCTTGCCTGACGGGCAGCCGGCTGATGAGCTGAGATCGCATGAGTCCGGGCAAAATGCCGGCTTCGAGGGGGGGTGTCCACCATGTGCCGTCTCGCCAGCCCCAGAGGTTGCCGGTGCTGGTTTCCAGCCAGTTGCCGCTGGCATCGGTGAGGATGGCCTCTCGGGCACCGCGCTGCTGGGCGGTTTGCAGGGCGAGCCATGCGGGGAGGTAGTTGCCGGTTTTGTGGGCGGGGAGGGTGCGGGAAAATTGGGGGGTGTCTGCAAGCCAAGCGCGGATGCCGCTCTGCTGCCGGTGGCCTAAGTCAGGGGGGAGATGGCGTCCGGCGATCAGTTCTCGCCCGTCGGGGAAGATGGTGATTCGCAGGACGGGCCAGGTGGGGATGAGGGCTTCTGCGCCCTGTCGCAGCCGGTGCCAGTCGGGTTGCTGCCACCCGAAGGTGTGGAGGGTGGTTTGG
>JALOOK010000201.1 GCA_025454445.1 Oscillatoria sp. Prado101
TGGGCTTCAGCCCAAAAGTTCGTAGTTGGGCTTCAGCCCAAAAGTTCGTAGTTGGGCTTCAGCCCAAAAGTTCGTAGTTGGGCTTTAGCCCCAAAAAACCCAGACTGCAAAACCCAGACGGCAAAAGTCGCAGTCCCACCGGCACAACAGGAATTCCAAAAACTATAATTAATAAAGAATTGCAAACCCGTCTCTGATTTTTGCCTGCACCCTAATACCATGACCGCATCTCCCCGCCGCTACCACATCACCACCTTCGGCTGCCAAATGAACAAAGCCGACTCCGAGCGCATGGCCGGCATCCTCGAACAGATGGGCTTCCAGTGGTCAGAAGATCCCAACGATGCCGATTTAATTTTATACAACACCTGCACGATTCGGGATAACGCCGAACACAAAGTTTATTCCTACCTAGGCAAACAGGCTGAGCGCAAGCGCCAGCAGCCCGAACTAACCTTAGTTGTAGCCGGTTGCGTCGCCCAACAGGAAGGGGAAGCGCTGCTGCGGCGGGTGCCCGAACTGGATCTGGTAATGGGCCCGCAGCACGCCAACCGGCTGCGAGATTTGCTGGAACAGGTATTCGATGGCAGCCAAGTCGTCGCCACAGAGCCGGTACACATCATAGAAGATATCACAAAACCGCGCCGCGAAAGCAAAGTAACGGCGTGGGTGAATGTCATTTACGGCTGCAACGAACGCTGCACTTATTGCGTAGTGCCCAGTGTGCGGGGGGTAGAGCAATCCCGCACCCCAGAAGCGATTCGCGCCGAAATCGAAGAACTGGGGCGTCAGGGGTATAAAGAAGTCACCCTCCTCGGACAAAACATCGACGCCTACGGGCGGGATTTGCCCGGTGTTACCCCAGAAGGACGCCACCGGCACACCTTGACAGATTTGCTGTATTATGTTAGCGACGTAGAGGGAATTGAGCGCATCCGCTTCGCCACCAGCCACCCCCGGTATTTCACCGAACGCCTGATCCGCGCCTGTGCCGAACTGCCCAAAGTGTGCGAGTATTTCCACATTCCTTTCCAGTCTGGAGATAACGACATTCTCAAAGCAATGGCGCGGGGTTACACCCACGAGAAATACCGCCGCATCATAGACACAATTCGCAGCTACATGCCAGATGCCTCGATTAGTGCCGATGTCATTGTTGGCTTCCCCGGAGAGACAGAGGAGCAGTTTGAAAAAACGCTGCAGCTGGTGGAAGAAATTGGCTTTGACTTAGTGAACACAGCCGCCTATTCTCCCCGCCCGAATACACCGGCAGCTTTGTGGGAAAATCAGGTCAGCGAAGAGGTGAAAGCAGACCGGCTACAGCGCCTCAATCACCTCGTTTCCATCAAAGCAGCAGAGCGATCCCAGCGCTATTTCGGACGCATTGAGGAAGTCCTCGTAGAATACCAAAATCCCAAAGACCGCACTCAAGTGATGGGGCGCACGCGGGGGAACCGCCTCACCTTCTTCCCCGGCGACATTAACGAACTGAGAGGGCGGGTAGTGCCGGTGAAAATCACCGAAGTTCGCGCCTTCAGTTTAACAGGTAAAATAGCTGAGGAATAATGTAGGGTGCGTGACGCGCCCGAATGTGCCATTCTATTATAATGCTCATTCTGAGCGCGTCACGCACCTAATTTTACAAAAATTTACAGCAGTAGCGATCAGAATAATATTTTTTCTCCCTTCTCTTCTATGACATAGTTGGGAGGGAAAAATCATTAAACGAGCGAACGTCGTAAGGCGCAGACGCCAAAGCAGTAACTAGCTTCCCATCTAGAGTCAGCACCGGCGCACTCACTTGCCGTGAAAGAGCGACATAACTGCCATCATAAGCCGAAATGCCGTAAGTCAAGCCGATACTGACTGCCTCTTCCATCAGGTCAGCATTGGAAACCACGCGCAAGGGTAAAGCCTTGAGAGTGGCTAAATCTGCCAGAACTTCATCAATCGTGTAAAGCCTTGCACGAACATATTTCCAGAGGATATTGGCGGTTTCGATATAAAACAGGTCAGGTACAAAGAATTCAGTTCCTGGATAGGCAAGGAGATCGAACAGTTGATGAACTTTGGGGGTTAGCGGGTCCGAGATAAATTGCTTGACGCACACACTAGCATCTACCACGCACCGGAGAGTTGCAGTCATCTGCTGTCCCGATCCTCTCTAATCAGAGTGGTGCTATCCGGCAATCCGAAGTCAGCAGGATTCACGCGCCGGCGGCGGCGGCTTTCCTCCAGGATTTCTGTAACGGACTTGCGTGTTTCACCTTGGGGGGGCTGCGTCTCGATTTGCAGCGCCCCCTCTAACAGACTCACTACTTGCTCGCTAATAGAGCGGTTCTCAGCGGTGGCTAACTGTTGCAGCCTCGCATACAGCTGATCGGGAAAATTTTCTACATTCAGGGTAGCCATTAATTGACCTATTTGCGTAACTATAGCCCCATTCTAGCACAACAAGCCTGACAAAGTGCCGATTTTCAGGAGCCATTCACAGACAAATGCCTCTACAGTAAGTGACGCACTTTTACATAATTATGGCGCAATAAAGCAAACAGCACTTAGAGAACATCACCCATTTTCCAGCAAAAACCGGCGAAAAGCCCCCCGTCACCTGTCAGGGGAGAGCGGCAAGCCTCTGGCCAAAAGTTGGCCTCAAGCTTCCACCGGCTGCACAGAGCGAAAAGTTCCAATAGCCTCTCTGCAGACAAATTATGGTAATCTAGCTCGGACGAGCCGCACCAGCGGCAGTATTTGGAGTTATGGATTTTGGAGCGACGCGCCACTCTAAAATCTCCAATCTGAAATCAAAACTTTTTAAGAGGTTGCAAGAATGTCAAAGCTGCGAGTCGGACTGTTATTTGGCGGACGTTCAGGGGAACACGAAGTTTCAATTAGCTCAGCAAGGTCAATCGCACGCGCCCTGAGTGCCGGCAGCAACGCCGACAAATACGAACTGCTGCCTTTTTACATTAACAAAGACGGAGGCTGGAACGCCGGCCCTGTCGCCGAGCAAGTTTTGGCCTCCGGAACGCCCCCGCAATCCCCAAACGCCGCCAGCACTGCACCGGCAGAGGGAAGCGACGCCCAACCCCTCAACCTCTGGCAATTTCCGCCCGAAGCTGCCGGTGTGGGCGTTTGGTTCCCCATCTTGCACGGGCCCAATGGCGAAGATGGCACAGTTCAGGGGCTGCTCAAACTCATGCAAGTCCCATTTGTAGGCTCTGGGGTTTTGGGTTCCGCTGTGGGAATGGATAAAATTGCCATGAAAATGGCCTTTGGCCAAGCCGGCCTGCCCCAGGTAAAATATGTAGCGGTTAACCGCTCGCAAATCTGGTCTAATCCCTGCGTTTTCCCCAAACTTTGCGACCAAATTGAAGAAACCCTCGGCTATCCCTGTTTTGTCAAACCGGCCAATTTAGGTTCCTCAGTAGGCATTTCCAAAGTGCGCTCGCGCCAAGAATTGGAAACCGCCCTCGACAGCGCCGCCAGCTACGACCGGCGCATCATTGTAGAAGCCGGAGTTGTGGCCAGGGAAATCGAGTGCGCAGTTTTGGGCAACGACAGCCCCAAAGCATCCGTGATTGGCGAGATTACCTACAAAAGCGATTTCTACGACTACGAAACCAAATACACCTCTGGACAGGCGGATTTGCTGATTCCCGCCGACTTGCCGGCAGAAGTAGCCGCTCAGGCCCAAGAAATGGCCATCAAAGCCGTTCAGGCGATTGACGCCGCCGGTTTGGCGCGTGCCGATTTCTTCTACGTTGAATCTACCGGCGAAGTGCTGATTAACGAAATCAACACCCTCCCCGGCTTCACCGCCACCAGCATGTATCCCCAACTGTGGGCTCACACCGGCATCCCCTTCCCGGAATTAGTGGATCAGCTGATTCAGCTAGCCCTAGAGCGCCATTCCGCCTAAAGCGCCGGTATTGCAGGGCATGGGGTGTGGGGCGTGGCCCCAATGCCCCCTAACCCCTAACCCCTAACCCCTAACCACTGATAGTAAAATTAGAGGAAAAATGGCTGCTATCTGCCAGGGGGTTGATATGGCCAGAGCACACAGGGCGGGACAACGCCTGCATTCCAGACGCCAGCCGATTGTGCATCCCCTCCTTATATTCTGGGGTGGGATGTTCCTGGGGTTGATAGTAGTGATCGGCATTGCCTTATTCGGTTTGCTTTACCCCGGTTTACCAGTTGCGGACTCACCGAGGGACAGAAGTTTGCCCGTGTGGTCTTATGGCGCGGTCGCCCTCTGCTGCGCAGTTGGGTGTATGGTGGTTTCCCAGTGGCTAGAGCGCGACGAATGAGATATAGCACTTGTCATTTAGGTCAGGACATTAATGGCATGGGGCATGGATCGGGGCGCATGGGTCATGGCGCATAGGTGGCCAGCTTTTATTTGATGCCCTTTTGCGTTCTGGCCCTTTTGCGTTCTGGCCCATGTCCTAACCTAACTGCAAACTGCTATTAAATTCGTTTGAATACTTTATTTATGGCTGAAATAACGCTTTTCCTTGGCCAACTCCCTCTTCTTTCTTGGCGCTCTCTGCGTCTTGGCGGTTCATTATTAATTTTAACTTAACACCAATGCCCATACAAACGTAAATAATAAAATATATAAAGCCGGCCAACTCCCGCCGGCAGCCGCGCCGCCACAAATAAACCACAGATTAGCGCTTGAGTTGCTGCAGGGATTGCCAGTCGGCAATCGCTTGCGGCGACCAAATCCAATTGCTGTCGAGAGTCGGCAGTTGAAAGCTGACAGGATCGCGATCCATCACCATTTGCTGCAACTTGAGTGCCTTACTCAAGAGGATTTTCTTCTCAGCCTCAGGTTTGTTGCGGGCGGATTTTAGCCGCACCAGCCCCAAACCGGCATAAGCCGTCAGAATATCCTGACTGGTGACGGATAGGGTGGCGGGTGCCAAGAGCTGTTTTTCATCGGGTGCCGGTGCGGCGAGCCCCCCGGAAGCTTGCTGCATCCTCACAACCTGAAACCAGGCTTCTGAAGCGGCTTTCAGATTGCCTTCAGCGTAGTGAGCGAAGCCGAGAGCGTTGTAGTAGAGGGGCGAGTTGGGTTTCTTCTCAACAGCTCTCTCCCAGTAGGTGCGGGGGCTGTCCAAGCTGTTCTCTGGAGTGCCTGCTTGAACAAACTGCCAAGCCAGCCGGCCTTTAAGAAAATTAATAGCGGGGTCATCCTGTCGCTGTTTGGGCACGGCATCCAGGGCCACCTTCGCCGGAATCAGGGCAACCCGGTCGAGTAGCGCTTCCACCGCCAGCTGCCCTCCGATCATATCCCCCTTGCGGAACTTTGCTATCGCCGAGGCCAGGACTTGCGGAGTGCCGGCTTTTTTCAGATCGACAGATAAATCCTCCCTCAGGGACGGCGCGAGCATCATCGAAGGCCACAAAGCCGGCGGTTGCTGGGACTGGAGAAAGATTTGCTCTCGAAAAAACCACACACCCAAAAGCCAGACTGCGGTGGCTCCCAGCGCCCCGAGGGCCACCAGAGCCAGTGACCGGCGACAGCTCAGAACTGAGAAATTGAATTTTCCCCTTTCCCTGTAGCCGTTTCCCGCCTCCCGCGCCTGGATCTGACTTCCCCGGCGAGCGACAGCAGCCTTAGCCTCTGGGCGCTGCGGGTATATTTCCGACTCCAGCGCCTCCAGTTCTTCGTCCTGCAATAGAAACCGGTCGCTGCGGGGAGCCAGCCCGGGTTCGTCTGAGCTGGGAGTGGGGTCCGTCAGCTGGCGCAGGAAGTCAGAAACCACAGCTGGCGCTTCCGCAACAGCCGGATCGTCGTCAGGCACGTCAGCCAGATCCTCATAGATATCCTCGACTTCGGCCAAGTCCAGCGCCGAGAGTTCCGGTAATTCTCCAGGGATGGGCGAGAGCCGGCTGGCGGGCGGCTCCGAAACCTCTGCAGGACTTGACAGCTGTTCGTTGGTGCGGTAATTGCAAGTCAGATAGCCGTCAAATTCCGGCTGGAGATAGAGAATCGGTAAAGCCCAGTAAAGCTGGTTAGAGCCGTAAGCAGAAATCAGCCCCTGCCGCGCCCGACTCAGGCTCAGATCCACAGGATAGCCCCGGTCGAGGTTGCGGTAAAATAGCTTGGCCAGAGTCAGAGCCACATCATCGGGAATAGATTCCGCCATTGCCAGCACAGCGGGAATGCCGCGCTTGACGAGAGCCTCTGCCAGATTGCGCTCGCCGGCGGAAACTGTTGCGTCCGAAATCGGGGTGTGGGCGCTGTGGCAGGAATTAAACACCGCCAGCTGAATGCCGTTGTTGGCCAGCAACCCAGCCAAGTCATCGCCGTTTAACGTCTCGGTCAAGCCAGTTTTGCGGCTCACCAGATACAGCTCGCCCCCCGCCGCTCCCAAATTGCTGTGACCGGCGTAGTGAAACACCTGATATTGGCCCTGTTCCAGGGCTTGCGTCAGCGAGTTGCGATCTGGCTGTTCGAGTACGGTCAGCTGCATGGCCAGCGCCCCACCCATTGAATTGGTCAGCGAGCGTTTCTGGAGTTCTTCTTGCAGGTGCAGCGCTTCCCGTTTCAGTTCCAGACTTTCGAGATCCGTAGGTGCCGACAGCACCATCAAAATCTGCAGAGTCGCGGCACTGTTGGCTGTGTCCTTGCTCTGAGCAAAAGGCTGGGGCGCAGTTTTGGCCGGCTGGTAGCGGGAAAACGCCACATCCGTGCCGGTGGCAATCGGGCGCTCTCCAGCATAGAGCACTTCCCAGGGAAGGCGGGGCAAGCGGTTGCCCTTCAGCCCCAAGCGCAGCCGCAACACCTGTCCCCGGTTATGGGCAATACCTCTAGCGGTCATCCAGCTGTCTCGCAGGGTGCCTTGAAACAAGAAATTGTAAAGCTCCAGACCGACAGCGACCAGATTCAGCCCTTGCGCCGCGTCTGGGCTGGCATTTAGCTGGCCTGTTTCTGACTTGGCCTTCTCCTGACGTGCCGAAGGGTTCGCCCCCTGCCGGGAAGCGGGCAGCACCTTGTCCCGATAAGTCGGGCCGGCACTCTCTTGCAGCAAGCCCAGCAAAGGGTTATTCATCAGCTGGCTCGCTACGGCCAGCCAATGTTCCACAGGCCAGGTGACCTGCTCCTCCGCCAGAGGCACGCCTGGTGCCACCCGTTCTGTGCGCACGAGATAGTCATCTGTCCCAACGGGGGTCACAGAAATATGAAATTCTAATTCCTGAGTCACAACTAAAGTGTACTCCTGTTGCAGCCATCAATCTCGACTTTTTTCCTGGCCAAAAAAGGCGGCGAAGTGAAGAGCTTGGCCTTTGAAAGCAGCGGCCCCGGATACGCCGGGCCTATCGGCGTGATGATCGCCATCGGCCCAAAGGATGACCTTGTGCAAGCGGTCGCGGTCACCACCCAGTCCGAGACGCCGGGATTGGGCACGAAAATAATTGACGAACCGACCTTCCCTGCCCAGTTTGCAGGAAAGCCCTTGAGCGCGAATTTGAATCTGGCCTCTGGCGGAGGCCAGATTCAAGCCATCTCCGGAGCCACGGTCTCCTCCAATGGGGTGAGCACGGCCGTGAGCAGAGGGGTTGAACTCTATCAAAACGTCAAGTCTCAGCTTGGGTTGTAGAAGAGGAGGCCCGGCACCATGGCCGCTCGCATCGTAAACGAGTTTACCAAAGGCTTCTGGAAAGAGATCGCCCCGTTGCGCTTTGCTCTGGGCATCTGTCCGGCCCTGGCCGTCTCCACCAAAGTGGAAAGCGCCCTGGGCATGGGCTTTGCCGTTGTTTTTGTGCTTTGCATGAGCAACGTCCTGGTGTCCGCCGTGCGCAAGGTGGTACCGGACAAGGTGCGCATCGCC
>JALOOK010000202.1 GCA_025454445.1 Oscillatoria sp. Prado101
CAGTATCATTTTCTCTTATATACTTCCGGGACACCTTATGGAAAGCCTGCGTATAAAGGCTAGTAACGCCACATGCAGGATCCGCAGACTTTCAATGTAAAAGCAGATTAAAAGCCTAACAGCTGAGATAGGGCCACGCTTCTTAGGCTAATTGAGAATTGTTATTATAAAATCAGTTGAAAAAAGGAATCATCCAAGTCGTAACCGAGCATCTTAGCCATAGAGAGCAGCTTGGATTGGCTGGGTATCCCCTGGCTGCCGAGCCAGTCGGCGATCGCAAAAACCTTCTGCATCAAAAAGATTTCCAAAGCTTCTGGGTTGAACTGAATGCCCTCGGTGCGGTGGAACTGGTGGGGAACCAGCATAGCGGTGTAGCGGGCCAACTCACCAGCTTGCCAGTCCAGCAGCACCGGCAGCCAGGGATAGCGGCAGTCCAAGCGAATAAACCAGAGACGCACCTCAGGGATTTCCGAGAGTTCGCGGGGATCGTCCGGTTCCGTGGGACAGTCAATCTCAAAGCGCAGCAGCTGTTCGGGGGCGGCTTTGAGCTGGGAGTTGAGCAATTGGTCAATCGCGGATTGAGCCGGTGAGAGATCCAAATTGCGCAAGCACTCAGAATTGATCGCGATCGTGATGGCCATGTAAAGGGGGGAGAGAAGTAGAGTCGGAAAAAGAAGATCAGTCGCTTCCATGCAGTCTATCAGAGAGCTGCCAGAGCCGGCCAGCGCCAGTATGGGGAACGAGCCTGAGCGTCCTCTGTCAGGAAAGAGCAAGACTGGGCATCCCAAAGACGCCTTCGGGCGCTCTTTACCGTGCCAAGAAGGCAGACCGCTTTAAAAAGCCTAGGATAAAATGAACGAGAAAAAGGTCGGTCAGCGACTGAGAAACGGTATATGAAAAAACCAGAATGAAAAATGAGGCTAGCTCGTGAAACCAATTGCCACATTAGAAGATGCTCTCAACCGTTGCCAGATCCTGGGTATGCGCCTTTCTCGCCAGCGCCGCTTCATACTGGAACTGCTTTGGCAAGCCCATGAACACCTGTCGGCGCGAGAGATATACGACCGCTTAAATCAGCAAGGCAAGGCCATCGGTCACACCTCAGTGTACCAGAACTTAGAGGCCCTATCCGAGCGGGGGATAATTGAGTGTGTGGAGCGCTCGGAGGGACGCTTGTACGGCAATATCAGCGACCCTCACAGCCACATCCACTGTTTGGACACAGATCGGATTGTGGACGTGTATGTGGAGCTGCCAAAAGACCTGATTGAGAAACTCGAGCAGCAAACCGGGGTGAAAATCACTAACTATCGGATTGACTTTTACGGCACTGAAATCGCACCCGCCCCACTGCAGGCTCTTGGTGCGGCGGGCGGTGCGGCGGGCGGTGCTATAGCAGCCCCAAGAACCGCAGAGCCGGCACCCCCCCAAGAGCCTCCCTGCGCTCCAGGCAGCGCCGGCTGCCAGGAGCGCGGCACCTCGCTGCCAGATCCCACCTGCGTCTCACCGTAGGCAGAGAGTTTGGATCTGGCAAGCAAGCAGTCCGTCTTCTTTGGAGGTCAGCGTGAAAAAACAAGGAAGCAACAGCAGGGGCTGTCCTGCGGCAAGCCCCTGCGGTCTAGGGAAAGAATTTAGGGCTGGACGTTCCAAAAGCGTGGGCGCGACTCTATAATAGGACGGCAAACGGCTTCTTAATTCACAAGTGACAAGCCGCGATTGAGTGAGGTGGCCCTTGACAGGCCATGCTGAAACAGGGAAGCGGCAGCGGCCCAATCAACTCTCCGGATACACAGCTTGATAAACTGCGTATTGAGGTGACGACAGATTGCTGCAATGCTTGCGGCAAAACGGCCAGCAACCCGCCAGCTTCCTTAACCACAGTCAGGCAACAACGGAGCATTGCAGGGAAAGGCAGCAAGCGATGGCGAACAGACAATTTGAACAATCCGGTTTACCCGCAGTCCGCCGATTCCGGATGCGACGGCGCAGGCGCGAGCCGGTGTACAGGCGAACAGCTAGCAACAACCCACACACTGCTGCGATGCCAAAACCAAGTACAGATATGATTAATCCCCTTCAGACCGATCAGTTAACCGCTCAAAGCCTGTCCGGACGGAAGGATTGGGGGTGGTCACTGTTATGGCTGAGTGTGCTACTCGTGTTTGGGGGGACAGCCGGCGGCGCGTTTTTCTGGCTGATCACCATGCCGCCTGCCGTCAACTGCAAGCAAATCTCCCCCCTAGCGCCCGACATGGAGCGACTGCAGTGCGCCGGGGAGGCGGCGTCTACCCGCCAGCTAGAGCAGCTTGTTAAGGGGCTGGAACTCGTCAAGAACTGGCCAAAAGACCACCCGCTCCACTCGCAGGCCAAAGAGCTGGAGGACAAATGGTCAAAGTGGGTGCTGGACGTAGCCACCAAAAAGATGGAGACCGGGGATCTCAAGGGAGCAATTAATATTGTCGCCAACATTTCTCAGACCAGTTCTGTGTATGCCGAGGCTAAAGCGACGGTTGCTACCTGGGAACAGGACTGGGATAAGGGTATGGCAATTCACAACAAAGCTATACAGGCAATCAAAGTGCGGCAGTGGGACCAAGCCATAAACTACACCCAGGAACTGTCGCGGCTGCGCAATCAGTACTGGGGGCAGCAACGCATGGGCGAGCTGCTCAAGCAAATTACGGTGGAAAAAAGAGCCTGGCAGCATCTGCGAGAGGCGCGGGATATCGCTTGGTACGATACGCCGGCTGACTTGGAGGAGGCGATAGCGCAGGCTGGCAAAGTCAGCCCGCAAACCTACGCCTACGCCGAAGCGCAAGCTGATATTAGCAAATGGAGTCGCAAGTTGCTCGATCTGGCCGCTAAGCAACTCAAAGAGCGGGATTTAGAGGGGGCTATCGGAATAGCCAAGCGCGTCCCTTCAGACTCGGCACTCTACGCCGAAGCCCAAGACTTCATGCAGCTGAGCCGGGCTGATCTGCTTGTCCCAGATAATCAGGTGCTAAATCAGCCTCCGCTGACGACCATAGCGTCTGTCCTGGAAGCCCAAGCCGCCGCACGCCAGCTCGCCCCCAACCGCCCCCTCTACAAGCAAGCCCAGGCAAAAATTGCTGACTGGCAAGCGCAGCTGCAAGACCTGCTCCAGCTACAGGTGGCCAGTACCCTGGCCAGTGTGGGCCAAGGGGGGGCGTTCCAGCTGGCTATAGACCAAGCGCAAACGATCGGGCAGGAGCGCCCCAAGCGCATCCAAGCCCAAACGCTGATTGCCCTGTGGCGCAAGGAACTGGCTGACGCTCAGGACCGCCCCTATGTGGTGCGCTCTCAACTGGTGGCTGCGGCGGGAACGGTTGATGCACTGAAGGCGGCGATCGCTGAGGCGCGTCAAGTCGCCCCAGGACGTCCGCTGCGGGGCGAGGCACAAAATCTGATCGCCGAATGGGACAAACGGATTCAAACCCTCGAAGACCAACCGGTCCTAGACCAAGCGCGATTGCAGGCTAAGCAGGGCAATCTCAGCAACGCCATTCGCACCGCTGAAAAGATTGGCTCCAACAGAACCCTCTACAAACAGGCGCGGGCGGCAATCGCTGACTGGAAGGCCCAAATTCAAATCGCGGAAGACCGGCCCAAGCTTAATGAAGCCACGAAGCAGGCCGCTCAAGGCCGCCTCTCGGAAGCGATTCAAATCGCCTCCCAGATTGCTTACGGTCGGGCCCTCTACTACGAAGCCCAGGAGGGAATCGCTCGCTGGTCTGCTGAGCTAGATGGCATACGGGTGCAGGTTTCCGCAGCTACAGCGGAAACCTATGCCGCCGGAACTTCTTCCCCCCCAGCCGAGTCCGATTCCCCCCCGGCGGAATCCGATTCCCCCCCGGCGGAAACCTCTTATCCCCCAGCCGAATCCTATTCCCCCTCCGCCGAAACCTATTATCCCCCAGCCGAGTCATACGCTCCCCCACAGTAAAATTACCTGTCAGCTATACGCTTTTGGGGGCGTTGGCGAAGCGGGAAAATTTAGAGCGCTCAATTATAAATTTTGAATCAATTTAGGATTCAGAATTGATAATTGATCATTATTTTTTTCTCAGCTTTCGAGTCCCCAACCCCAAAATTCCAGTCTGATGAGCGTTTCCTCCTTGAAACTGCTGCTGATTGATGATGACCCCATCTTCCGGATCGGTCTCGCTACCCTGTGCGCCCAGTTTGGCGACCTGCAAGTGGTGGCAGAGGCTCAAGACGGGAGAGAGCTTCTGCAACGGCTCGGAGAGCTTCTCGCACAGTCAAAGGCTGGCCACAAGGAACAGGCACCCAATGCCGCCCCAGCACCGCCCCACCTCGGCGTGGACTTGGTGATTCTGGAATTGGCCTCGGCCCGCCAGGGCCAGGGCAGCCTGTCAGGACCGGCCCTCTGCCTGCATCTCAGCGCCCACTATCCCCAAGTGCCGGTGTTGCTGCTCACTTGCGTAACTGAACCCGCACTGCTAAAAGCGGCGCAGCAAGCAGGTGTTAAGGGTTACTGCCCGAAAGGCACTGCGCCGGCTGACTTAATCGCGGCCATCCGTCAGGTGGCCGGGGGCCAAACTTATTGGGGTCAGCTGCCCGCTCAAGGGCGCAAGCTACCAGAATTTAACACTGAGCTCTCCGCGCTCAACCCACTGGCACTCGTGCGGCGCAACCTCCCGCAGTCTGGGCTGCGACACATTGAAGCCGCTATTGCCGGTGTGAGCGCCGAACTGCAAAATCCGGCGCTCAATGTCCTGGATCGGGCTGTCCTCTCCGGACGCCGGCGCGAACTGCGGGCGGCTCGCTGGATCGTGAATACCCTGCTGGCTGCGCCTGACGCCCAACCGGCACCTGCAGCCCGACCACAGAAACAGAAAGATTCTTCTCTACCGGCCAAAATGCGGGAAGAAAGCGAACAATCCTCACTGGGGGCAGCGGTTGCTGGCGGGCTGCCGGTGCCCTCTCCCGCCGCCGAAATTAGTTTTAGAGCCCTGCAATCTGAATTATTTGAAGCCAGCCTCGCCAAGCTGAATTCTAATCTTCCCAATCTCACGGATTTGGCGCTGGAAATCGATATTTTACGGGCAGAAAAAAAACGGGAGTTGCTGTCAACTGTCCTGCGCCAGTTACAGGAGATCCTCGATGAGCTGCGGTTTTCCCAAGTGCAGCTGCCTCAGTTGAGGGAAAAACGGTCTGCCATTGTGCTGGATTTGTGGCAAATGGCAACTGTGGAGTTTTTTGGCAAATACTATACGCTGCTCTCCGGAAATCGGGAAATAGAAGTGGTGCCGGTCCTGCTGGGAGACGCCGAGATTGTCGGGAAGGAGATTTTGGATAAAATTCCCCTGCTTGTCGAGCTATTCTCCCACCTGCTGTTTCAAACCCCGTTAAGGCTCGACAGCGCGGCTTACCTGGCCGGCAGCCCGGAAGCAATGCTGCGAGCTGAGTTTTTGCTGCACAATTTGGTCATTCAAGTGGCGAATGCGGTGGTGCAGCCGCTGCTGAATCATTTTCCCGATCTGGAGGAGATTAAGCAGGGTTTTTATGACCGGCGCTGGCTTTCTACCCGCTCGATTGAAAAGTTCCGCAACAATTTGTCTTGGAAATATCGCCTGGAAAAATATATCGGGGAACCGACGGCAATTTTTGAAAGCCGCTATTGGCTGCTGGCAATCGACTATCGCGGGATCGTCAAAATGGATATCTATGCCCCTCGGCGTCAGGAGTTAGGGCAGCTTCAGGGGGTTCGGCTGGCGGTGACGCTGGTACTCGAAAGCCGCGATGCGGTCGCGCCTCGCCTGCGCGAGACTGTTTCTTTTCTCGGTACCGGCGTCGTCTATGTGCTGACGCAAGTGATTGGTCGGGGGATTGGCTTGATCGCCAGGGGCGTTCTCCAAGGAATGGGATCTTCTTGGCAAGAAAGCAAGTTTGGGAAAAATGGCCCCGGCAGAAGTGGGAGAATTAATCGCTCTTAGGTCTTGGTTGTTGGGTGTTGGCAGGTTTGTGAACCGCAATTCAGTTGCCAATGCCCAATGCCCGATCTCCCGATCTCCCGATCGCCCGATCGCCCGATCGCCCACTGCCCCAATTCCCGGCCATCAAGATGTTATGGGTATTCAACTGCGACGCGATATCTAGCACTAGCCATTTAGGGCGCGGACATTAGACTTTGAGGGCAGGCCGAACGCAGCCTACGCCTATCCTTCGCAGGACAGGCGCTCCCTGTGATCGAGCGTGTCCTAAACTTACTGTTGATTGCTATAGCAGTAACCACTTAGGTTAAGACATGGGCATTTGGCAGTGGGCGATCGGGCATTGGGCAAAAAGCTGTGAGTCTTTCACATGCGCCTGGGCGCCTGGGGCCATGCGCCATGCAATGAGCGCTATGCCATTAATGTCCGCGCCCAATCTGACTGCTGCTATATCAAGTGTCCGAGGTGCCAGCACCTGACTCTCAAACCCCTCTCCCCCAACCCGCACGCCCCTAAGCCCTATCCGCTATTCATCGATCGGCCCAGGCCAACCGCTACCACTTCCTCCAGGGTGTAGGGGTTGCCGGTGTCAGGGTTAACCGGCTTGAGCACTTTCAGCAAAATATCGATCGTTGGCAGGGACGGTCTTTTGACAAAACCGTTTTCGTATCGGTTGATCGTTGAAGCCGATACCCCAAAGGCGCTATCATCGCCTGCCTCTGAGCCCACACCATGCAGTTTGGCCTCAAAGTCTCGCACAACACGCTCTAGCTCCGCTAGGCTCAATCCCTTGGCCTCTCTTGCTTCAGTGAGGATGGCACCTATCGCCCGCAATCCGTCTGGTGTGAATTTTGTCTTTCCTCTACCGGCCACTTTAAATTAGCCCAGCATACAGTTCTTTCTTCATTAAAGCATTTCCCGCACCTGCCAAAAAATCTTTCCTCACCCCCTTGACAATTTGTTGGATATATAGTATAGGATATAAAAGGCAAAAAAAAAGGGCCACCCAGGCCCAAAGGAGGTACAAGGTGGCCAAAAAACAAAAAATGTCAAACTTAACCCAAATCTACCACAGGGTCAACCCGAGAGACTTCGATATCACCCCACAGGTGATCGCCGAGGTAACGGATATCCCGGTGTCCCAGATTCGGCGAATCGTCAAGAAAAAGTATGTGATTCTGGTGCACAGGTGGCACATGCTGTCGGTGTTTGTCAGCTATCGCAAGGTGGGCGAGTGGCTTTTGAAGGTGGAGTTGCTGATTCGCCGCTGCGCCACCCTGGAGGAGCTGGTGGAATGGAAGGATCTGCTGGCGCGGGAGTACAAGCGCTTCAAGTATCCCCGGGAGTGGGTGGACACCCTAAACTTTGCTTGGCAGCAGCGACAGTGGCAAATCGTGTTGGGCATATGACCCCGGGTCTATTGGGGAACTGTGCCATGCCATCAGTGGGCCCGCTCCGGGGCGGCCCCCCCGTGGCCGCCCCCCCAGCGCACAGTCGGCAGGTTCTCTGCTGGCCATTTGCCTGAATCGAGCCACCGGCACCTGCGAGTATAGCAATTGTCATTTAGGTCAGGACATTAATGGTATGGGGGAATGGCCCCAGGCGCATCGGGCATGGCGCATGTGATAAGGCCCCATCGCCCACTGCCCCATCGCCCACTGACCAATGCTTATGTCCTAACCTAAGTGACTATTGGTATAGCAGCCACTTCAGGTTAAGACATGGGCATCACGCTGGCATCATCGCCAGAACGCATGCATAGCATCATCGCCAGAACGCATGCTTCTGTGAGTCTTTCCCATGCCCCATGCCCCATGCCCCATGCCCCATGCCCCATGCCCCATGCCCCATGCCC
>JALOOK010000203.1 GCA_025454445.1 Oscillatoria sp. Prado101
GATTTCATAGCCCTAGTTCCCGAACTGTTCCAACAATTCCCACCCCCGCTGCAACTGCTGCGCGTACCGCTCTGGCGCGAGTCCCGTCGGCTTCCTGACTTCGCGGATAAACTGACTGATCTGGGGGTGGGCTCTGTTCGGCATCGATTTGACTCATTCAATGTTAACTATCATGTCACGGCTGATGCAATGGCTGTGCGATCGAAATCACTTTCGGATGTGATAATAACGCTTGCGGTGCGTTCCTTTCTTTGCCCTGCCGGTGGGTGCGGGTGCGCGTGGTGCCGGTGCAGGGGTGCCGGTGCGGAAATGCCAAAAACCTGTGGGCCTGAGGGCGGCCACGGGGGGCTGCCCCTACAGCTATCTGGCAATGGTAGCCGCCCTCGGGCGTAGGACAGGCGAGACGCCTGTCCCTTGTCCCCCCTCCCCATTTGCGGGGAGGGGGCTAGGGGGTGGGGTTCCTCTCCCTATTTCTTCCCGACAGGAATCTCAGGAATCTGATCAGAAACAGCCACCGGCACCTTCAACTTCTTCGACTTCTTCACGCGAAATAGCGCGGAAAAGTCGTGCAGCAAAGTGTACAGACAGGGAATAATAAACAGCGTTAGTATCGTCGATACAGACATTCCCGAAAACACTACAACCCCCAATGGCTGCATAAATTCCGCACCTTCCCCAATTCCCAGCGCCAGCGGGAACAAACCCAACACCGTGGTGATGGTTGTCATCATAATCGGGCGCAACCGCTGGGGAGCGGCTTTCAATATCGCCACCTGCCGGCTAACACCCTCCTCTTCCCGAATTTGGTTAGCCTGCTCCACCATAATAATCCCGATATTCACCACAATCCCCACCAGCAGCACGGCACCCACGAGTACCGTTGCGCCGATGGCGGTCTGAGTGACGTAAAGCCCCAAAATACCGCCGGCAAGCGCTAGCGGAACCGTGAACATAATCGCCAGCGGGTCGAGCAGAGAATTGTACTGCACCGCCATCACCACAAACACCAAAAACGCCGATAGTCCGCCCAAAGTTTTCAGAGAATTCTGCAATTCCTGATTCGTCTGACCGGCAGAAGAAGGCAGCACCGTAACCCCTTCGGGCAATTCCACACCGGCAAGCACCTTATTCACTTGCGCCACCGCATCACTGAGCGTCGCCCCCTTGTTCAAACTGCCGGCAATCAGGAAACTGTTGCGCTGGTTAATTCGCTGAATTTCTCCAGGCGCTTGCCCTTCCTTAATTTCCGCCACATCGCTCAAACGAATTTGCCGGTTGCCATTGACAGACAGGGGAATTTGTGCTAGCTGCGAAGCGCGGCGCACCGACTCCTGAGCGAGCTGCACCCGCACGTCCACCAAGCGCTCGCCCCGCTGCAGCTGAGTCGGAACAGAACCCTGAATTGCTGTCTGAATGGTGTCGCCAATATCTTGCGCCGTCAGCCCAAACGCCGCCAGCCGGTGCCATACAGGATGAATTTGCACTTCTGGCTGCCGGTCATCCGCATCCGGTCGAAACCGCGCCTGCGTCACGCCCTCATCTAGCGCCGCCAGTACCTGACGCCCCGCTTGACGCAATTTTTGCTCGTCATCCCCCTGGAGGATAATATCAACATCAGCCCCCCGCACCGGCGAATTGGTGAGGATAATCCCGCGCACCTGACCGGGATTGAGGCGCAAGCGAATTCCAGCCAAGTTCAGCTTGTCAAATTCCTTGCTCACTCCCTCCACAAAATCCTGAATGTCAGTTCCCGGCTTCAGGGTAATGGTGCTAGAAGCTCGCAGGGGATTAGAAGTGGTGCTGCTGCCAAATAAAAACCCGCCTGCAGTCGTGAAAACATAGTCCGTTTCTGGCTGCTTGCGGAGAATTTCATCGACAATGCCCATAACTTTGCGGTTGGTTTCCAGAGGCGTTCCGGGAGGGAACTGCGCGACTAAATTAGCTTGGCCGGTGTTGATGCGGGGGAGAATTTCTTGGGGAATTTGACCGGCAAGCTGCAAGCTACCGCCGCCGAGCACCAAGAAGGCGATCGCTATCACGAGCAGCCGGTAGCGCAGCGCCCAGCTCAAAGCCCCAGCGTAGGCGCGTTTAGCGTCCTCAAACCGGGCGTTAAACTGTTTCAGCAGCCAAAAGTCACTGATGCGACTCGACCAGGAAATTGCCAGCAGGCGAGACATCAGCACCGGCGTCACAGTCAGCGCCACCAACAGTGAGGCGGCTACGGCAAAGCAAATCGTGAGAATTAACTCGCTGAACAGCAGCGAAAAAAATCCGCCAACCAGGAGAAATGGCAGCACGGATATCAGGTTCGCGCCGGTGGAGGCAATCATGGACGATTCGACCTCTTTTCCCCGCGAGATAGCCTCTTCAATTATCTGGCGCGGGTTCTTTTTCCGCCTCCTGGCGATCGCCGGATTGGTGCTGACGCCAACGGCAATATTTTCCAAGATGACGACGCTGGTGTCAATGGCTTGACCAATCCCCAAAGCCAGGCCGGCGAGACTGAACAAATTGAGGGACAGCCCCAACAGCTTCATCAAAATCAGCGCCGCAAGTGTGCAGAGGGGAATCGTCAGTGATATAATAAAAGTTTGGCGGAGCGAACCCAAAAAGAACAGCACCGCCACTGCAGCCAGCAAGGCTCCAGAAATACCCGAATTGGTGACATCGGAGAGAGAGTTGCGGATGAAGCGGGACTCATCCAGGGTTGGGATTAAAACCATTTCCTCTGGAATCAAGCCAGACTCCCGCAGCTGTTCGATGCGTTTTTTCACTCCGTCCACAACGGTAATGGTATTAGCGTCTGGCTGCTTCTGGATGCTGACTTTTACTGCCGGCTCTCCGTTGAGAGAGACGAAAACCCGCTGGTCTTCGGTGCCGTCAATGACTTGGGCAAAGTCTCGCAGATAGACGAGCCGGCTGGAGGTTGAAGAGCCGGCATCAAAAGACAGGTCGTTAATTTCACCGGCATCTTTAAATCTGCCCACAGTGCGGGTGAGCGGTTCGGAATTGTCCCCCTGGATGCGCCCGCCAGAAATATCCTGGTTGCGCTCCCTGAGAGCGTCGAGCACATCCCTCACCCCGACGCCTAAAGCTTGCTGCCGGTCGAGATCGAGCAAAACCCTGACTTCTTCTCTCACCCCACCGGCAACATCAACTCCCGCCACTCCGGTAACCACACCCAATTCTCGCGACAGTTCCTGATCGGCAAACACCCGCAAATCTACATCCCGCAATCCAGGGGAAGTCAGGGCAAATTCGTAGACCGGCAGCTGGGAGGGGTCAAATTTAAATAGGCGCGGCTGTTCGATAATGTCTGGCAGGTTGGCTCGGGCGCGGTTAAAGGAAGCGGTGGAGTCATTGAGTGCTTGCTCAATATCTCCCCCCGGTTGGAAGAACAAATCTAAACTGATTTGTCCCTCGCGGGTTTGGGAGAAAATCTGCACCACTCCCTCCGTAGCGGAAAAGGCTTCTTCCAGCGGTTTAGTGATTTCCTCCACCGCCACTTCTGGGGAGACACCGGGGGCGCTGATCCGCACGCCAATCCGGGGGTAGGTGATAGACGGCAGCAAATCGACCTGCAGCTGGGAGAGGAAGAAAATCCCCACCACCACCACCGTTAGGGTGAGCATGAGGGTGCCGATGTGCTGGCGGATGGCAGTTGCGCTGACGCTAAATCCTGACATTCTTCTTTGGCATCTCTAATTGAGGATTGATATTTTATAATTGTACCACTTCCTGGTGCCATCCCATCGTTCCTAGCCTCAGGCAGGGGACGATCGGGGGAAGGATAGGGGGGGGGAATCGCCAGGAAACTAGCAAAAGTGACATGCGCGATGATGCCCCATGCGATGATGCCCCATGCCCCATGTCCCATGCCCCATGAAACCTGGTTTCTAGGATGACTTCACCGGCGCTATGCTAAGAAAAGATTCCACTCTCTCTAAAAAATTGCGGTAAATGTTCCAATCCAGGCAGCGCCCCTATCAGCAACGGCGGCTACAGCGCAACTTAGCTGTACTCTTGATTCTAGCAGGCACGACGCTGGCAGTGGGTGCTATCGCCCGGGCTAGCTATCAGGTGGTGCGGGAACTCATCCTGCAACAGTTGCGGGAAAAGGCACTGCTAGAAGTCCAGCAAGGCATCGCTGAAATCGACAGGTGGCTAGCCACGCGCAAAGCTGAGGTGGAAACCATCGCCAATACGCCGGTGGTGGGTTCGCTTGACTGGGAAGTTTCTGGCCCTTATCTTAAGTCAGAAGTGGAGCGGCTGAAAGAATACCACCATTTCACTTTCGCCTATTCTGACGGCTCGTATTACAATACTAAAGTGGATTACGCTCAGGGGAAAAATCTTCTAGACCGGCTGTGGTTTCAAAGGGCAATGGCGGGACAGGTTTACGTTTCCGATCCCCTAACTAGCCGCTCCACCGGCATTGTCCAGGTGCTCGTGGCTGCGCCTATTGGCGAGCGCTCCCAGCCGCAAGCAGTGCTGGGAGGTGCTATCAAAATAGATCGCCTGGATCGAGTTGTGAGCCGTCTCCATCAAGGGCCAAACAGTTATGCCTTCGCCCTCAATTCTGAAGGCAGGGCAATTGTCCATCCTGACCCCAAATTGAGGGGAACCCTAGAAAAACCTGCTCCCAGTTTGCTGGAAATCTCAGACTCCAACCTAGCGGCGATCTCCAGGCGGATGGTGAGCCAGCAGCAAGCAATTGAATTAACGCAACTTGATGGCAACTGGCACTATGTTGCCTATGCCCCCCTGCAAGAAGCTAACTGGTCAGTTGCTTTGGTGATTCCTCGAGAAAATCTCGAATCCCAGCTTGTGGCGCTGAATGTGCTCGCCTCGGTTTTGGGCAGCTTACTGGCGATTGCTATTCTTGGGGCGTGGCGTCAGGTGCGGTTATTTGAAAAATCTCAAGAACAAGTCAAACTCCTCGCTGAACAAGCTGAAAAACTCAACCTAGCCCTAGCCAACCTGAAACAAACCCAGGCGCAGCTCGTGCAGAGCGAAAAAATGTCTGGCTTGGGGCAAATGGTAGCGGGAATTGCTCACGAGATTAACAACCCCGTGAATTTCATTCATGGCAACCTGCCCTACGTTACCGAATATGTGCGAGACTTAATGCAGCTGCTTACCTTATACCAAGCATCCCTGGCGGCAAAGCCTGCAGAAATTAGAGACTTTGAACAGGAGATAGACTTTCAGTTTGTCCAGGAAGATTTGCCAAAAATGCTCGATTCTATGAAGGTGGGCACCGAGCGCATCCGCCAGATTGTCCTGTCGCTGCGCAATTTTTCCCGCCTGGATGAGGCGGAGATAAAACAAGTTGACCTGAACGAAGGCATCGACAGCACTCTGCTGCTACTGCACCACCGGCTTAATGACAAAATCCAAGTCCTCAAGCACTACGGCAATCTGCCTCTGGTGGAGTGCTACGCCAGTCAAATGAATCAGGTTTTTCTGAACCTGCTCAGCAATGCTATTGATGCTGTCAGCGATTATCCCCAACCGGAAAAACTGATTGAAATTACAACCGGCATGGTTGAAACTGGCAGCAATTTGCTGGTGCGCATTGGCGTGCGCGATAGTGGCCCAGGCGTGCCGGTTGAGATTAAAACCAAAATTTTTGACCCCTTTTTCACCACCAAACCGATTGGCAAAGGCACGGGTTTGGGTCTGGCCATTAGCTATCAGATTGTGGTGGAGGTGCATCAGGGTCGCATTTGGATGGAAAGCCGGCCAAAAAAGGGAACGGAGTTTATCATTGAATTTCCCGCACGCCGATCGCAAGCTTCTCTCTCCGCACCGTCCGGGCCGCACTTATCGCTCTTTTAGATCGCTGAATCGCGTCTTGCCGCCGGCAAAATGTTCCTTTACTAATTAAGCGTAAATATTTTAACATAACTCGGCAAAATGTTAACAGGGTGCGCCGAAGCGCAACAAGTTTTACGGCAGAAGACTCTTGGCGAGAAACCAGGCTCTCAGTACGCATCAGAAACCCGGTTTCTCTCGTTTCTCTCGTTCCCAGGCTCTGCCTGGGAACGCGAGCGGTCGGCTCTGCCTCCTTGCAAGGGAAAAGCAGGTTAAAAGCCTAACAGCTTAGGAACAGGGACAGGCCGAACGCAGCCTGCGTCCGTGCCCGTGCGTGGCTACTGCTATAATCGCTGGCACTGCCGGCACTAACTACTTTTCCGACAGAATACTTAACTTAACTGCCTCACCGTCTTTCAGGGGTTTACCGGCGCGGGAGACAAATCGCTCTCCCGCACTCAATCCCGAAAGGATTTCCACCTGCCCGTTGGCGCGTTCGCCGAGCTGGACGCTGCGAGCGGAAACCTTGACTTCCTTCCCCTCACCACTGACGACAAACACAACCCCCTCACTGCTCCTTTGCTCCAGAGCACCCCTGTCCTTGAGCTCCCCTGCGCCTTTGCTCCCCTGCTCTCCGGCTCCGCCTCTCCCTGTTCCACCGGCTTCCAGCGCCTTCAAGGGCACGAGCACGCGCTCAGCTTGCCTTGACTGAAAGCTGACTCGCGCCAGCAAGCCGCTGCCAATTTTACCACTGCTGTTGGAAATAGTGACTTCCACCGGCACTCTGCGAGCTTGCGGATCGGCGGCGGGGGAAATGCGCGTCACCTCGCCGGTGAAGCTTTCTTGCGGATAGGCGTCTAATTTGACTCGCACCCTTTGCCCAACCCGAATATTGCTCAGTTCCAATTCCGAGACATCGACGGCGACTTTCACCTGGCTGAAATCGCCGATTTTCAGGATTTCGCTCCCCGGCTGCACGAGATTGCCCGGTTCGGTGACGCGCTGCAGCACGGTGCCTGCGATCGGGGAAGTTAAGACTGCGTAGGAGAGTCGCTCTCGCACTTGGGCGAGGATGGCTTCCCCGGCGACGACGCGCCCCTGCGCCGCTGCGACAGCTTGCTGCTGCGTGGCAACTTGCATTTGGGCGGATCGCAGAGCCTGCTCTGCTGTCCGCGCCGCTGTCCGCTCTTGTTCCGCAGCTTGGGCTGAAACCGCTCCTTCTTTATAAAGCTGTTCGAGCCGGTTGGCGTCTGCTTGCGCTTGCTGCAGTTGCAGTCTCGCCTCTTCCACCTTGGTGCGAGCGTTGCTCACTTCTGCCTCAGCACGCGCCACCTCGGATTTGCGGGCGGCGAGTTCCGCTTCCGCCCCGACTACCGCACTCATCTGCAGGGCGTCGTCCAGTCGGGCCAGGACTTGGCCTTTTTGTACGGTGTCTCCCACATCGGCGTTGAGTTCCAGCAGCTTACCCTCGACTTGGGGGCGCAGGGAGACTTCCCGCACCGGGAGGGTGGTGCCGGTGGACTCCAGCGGCTCGCTCAGGGTGCCGGTGCGGGCGATGGCCACATCTACCGGCGTTGCGCCGGCGGGCCTTTCCGCCCTGGGGGCGCGGGTTTGGGCGTCAGCTGCTTCTTTGGGCAGCCAGCCGCAACCAGAGGCTGCTGCCAGCAAGCCGGCGAACGCTACTAGGCGGCAAATCCTGAGAGTCACAACTGGAGGGGGAACATCTGAACTCTTAAACATTTAATTTACATTAAATAAAGATGGTAGAGTCTGAGATGTGCTTATCTGGACAGCGATTTATTTTTCGCTCAGTTCATTAACAAGCAGATTATCTGCGCGTCTGCCTCGCCCGTAGTTCTGCCCGCTAGGGGTGGGGACGCTGGCGGTGCCGGTTTGGTGAACTGACATGGCCTGTCCCGCTAGGGGTTGGGTGTTTAAATTATATGACTTCCTGTTAATTTTAATAAAAATTTTAAATATTTTGTGTTACTCCGCATATAATATTATAA
>JALOOK010000204.1 GCA_025454445.1 Oscillatoria sp. Prado101
AGGAATTGAGGGCTAAGAGGGAAGAAGGGTTAATGCTTGATTCTTGATTCTTGATTTTTGAGTGTAGATGACTGGATTTTGGAGGGACAGGAGGATGTTAGGAAACCTGGGCAGCTGGTGGAAAGAATTCGCCTCTGGGCGGGGAATGCAGTTGGCAGTAAATGCTCGACCGGTCAAGGAAACGCAGCTTCAAGTCTGTACGGAGCTGACTGCTTTAGACGATGTTTTGCGATGGTTCGACCAGTTCAACACAGCGCCTCTCTCGTGCAAGGAGTGGTGGGAGTGCGAAACCGCCTTGGCAGAAGCCTTTACCAATGCGGTGCGCCACGCTCACTGCGAGTTGCCCCAGACAACCACGATTGAGCTGGAGGTGATAGTTTTTGCGCACTGCGTGGAGATGAGAATTTGGGATCGGGGCGGGCCGTTTGATTTGGAAGCTTATATAGAAGAGAGCTTAAAAAAACCGCTAGATCCCTGGGAAATAGGTCGCAAGGGACTGCGGATTATGAAAGAGCTGACGGATGAGCTTTATTACAGGCGCACTCCCGACGGTCGCAATTGCCTGCTGATGCGAAAAATAATTACCGGTGAGTGAAGTGGCGCTTGAATAATGCGGCTAATAATCCTCTCTGTAGAAGATATGAAAATCAAACTAGGGGAGGATTTAGCCTGTCTGGCATGCCAATTTAGATGTTAAGCTACAGCTTATATAGTGTTTCTCATCCGAGGTGAGGTACTGAGAAACCCGGTAACTTTGGCGAAACCGGGTTTCTAGGCAAACACGTTCATCCAACTGAGAACCGCTCTAGGTTCTGGTAGTGGCGCAAAGCAGGTACTATCATGGTTATTTGTCTCGCCAGCGGTCGCACCCCAGTGGTAAAGGCACCACTGCCGGCTAACGAAGTCGAGAGAATTGAAGCCCTGCGGCGGTATCAGCTACTCGCTCCGGCAGCGGAATCGGCATTTGACGATCTGGTGCTTCTAGCAGCCTACATTTGCGGAACCCCAATGGCGCTCACCGGCATGGTTGACTCTGAGCGGTGCTGGGTAAAGTTAAGGGTGGGCTGGACTGGGGGAGGGGCGTCGCGCTATATTATGGCTTTCTGCGCCAGCGCCATCGGGGACGACGGAGTGTTTTTTGTCGCAGATACCTTCAAGGAGGCCCGGGCAAGCCAGCAATCCCCTGGTGGTGGGGTTTCCTCAGATCCGGTTTTATGCCGGCGCTCCGCTGCCAAAGCGCTCGATGGCGAAAGCTGTGGGCATCTTGTGCGTCATGGACTGCATGCGAATGCTCTTTGAGCGGCGTTGCACAGTAGAAGGATGATTTCTCTTTTTGCACTCATCCAAAACCCTCTCTCACGTCCCCCTCCCCGCTTTTCGGGGAAGGTGGGGCCCCCTCTGGGGATAAGGGGGCTCGGGGCTCCCTCTGGGGATGGGGGTGGGGTTCATCGCCGCAATTGTGCAACGCTCTTTGAGCCCGGACTTGCATTCTGGCCGGCAAGATACTGGCGCGTCAGATAATGGTTCTGCTGGACTGCCGCCGGCAGCTGATGCAAATGGAAAATATCAAGTCCCAGCTACAGGATTTTTTCGACAGGGCGCAGGTTTTGATTCAAATCGTGCGTCTTTCTGACGGGGGCTTTGCCTATGTCAACCGGACGTGGCGGCAGACCTTGGGCTATACGGAAGAGGAAGTGGGCCAACTGAAGGTGTGGGATATTCTCCATCCCGAGTATCGCCAGCTGTGGCGGGAGGTGGAAAAACTCTCCCTCATAGAAGCTCACGAGCTCGTGGAGATGATTTTTTTGACCAAGGACTCCGAGCCGGTATGGTTGGAAGGGAATGTGAATTGCCTGTGCGAAAATGGCAACCCTTATGCCACCCGATGGATTTTTCGCAATGTCACGGTTCGCAAATACCGGCAAATTTTTGAACATGCGGCGCAAGGGCTGTTTCAAGTCACCTTGGAGGGGCGCTACTGCATGGCCAACTCCGCCCTGGCTCGCATTTACGGCTATGATTCCCCAGCTGAGTTCCTCAAGGGGGTGGAAAATATTGCCCAACTGTATGTCGAGCCTGGGGACTGGGCTGAGTGCCTGCGGCGGTTAAAAGTGGATGGCTTTGTGGAGGAGCGGGAGGCTCTTGTCTGCCGGCGGGATGGCTCCATGATTTCGATTTCTGAAACGTTGCGGCTGCTGCGCGACACCCAAGGGCGACCGGTGGGGGTGGAGGGGTTCGTGCAGGACATCACCAGACGTAAGCAGGCCGAGGAAACGCTGCAGCTGGCCAAAGACCAGCTGCAGGCGGTGCTGGATGCGGTGCCCGGTACGGTGTCGCTAATCAGCTCCGATTTGCGCTATCTGGGGGTGAACAGGCATTTAGCGGCGACCTACAAATTGCCCTTGGAGGCTTTTGCCAATCAAGAAGTGGGCTTTCGCCAGTCGAGGTTTGGCGAATTTGTGCGCGAGTTTTTTGCTTCCCCGGAGAAGGAAGCGTCTGTAGAAATTGACGCCTTACTCGATGGCGCTCCCCGCAGTCATTTGGTGATGGCCAAGAAGTGGCTGCAAGATCGGGCTGCGGTGTTTGTGGGCATAGATATTACTGAGCGCAAGCGGGCGGAGGCGAAGCTGCAGGCGGAATTGGCGGAAGGGGCGGACTATGTGCGCTCGCTTTTGCCCCGCCCTTTAACCGAGCCGGTGGCGATTGACGCCCGGTTTATTCCCTCGCAACAGTTGGGGGGCGATTGCTTTGACTATTACTGGCTGGATAAAGACCATCTGGCGATTTATCTGCTGGACGTGTCTGGACACGGCTTGGGTTCGGCGCTGCTGTCTGTTTCTGTTTTGAGCCTGCTGCGCTCTCGCTCCCGACTCCAGACTAATTTTTACCAGCCCAGTGAAGTCCTCAACGCCCTGAATCAGTCTTTCCAGATGGAGAGCCAGCGGAATATGTATTTTACCATCTGGTATGGGGTGTATAACCGGCAAAAGCGCCAGCTGGTTTGCGCTAGCGCCGGGCACCCGCCGGCACTGCTGCTGTCGGGAACGGAGCCTTTTACTCGGCGAGTCCAACAGCTGAAAACTCCGAGCGGTATGCCGATTGGAATTTTTCCCCATACCAGCTACGCCAATGCTTGCTATACTGTAGAAGAAGGCAGCACCCTGTACGTTTTTAGCGATGGGGTTTACGAAATTATGCAACCGGATGGCACGGTTTGGAGCTTGGATGCTTTCATCGACTGGCTGGCGGATTCGGAGCGTGTCAATCCGCTCAACCTGGATCAAGTTTTGCAGGAGCTGCGGAGTTTGACGGGGAAAGGTGCTTTTAATGACGACGTGTCTCTCCTGCAGGTGAAGTTTTCCTGACACCGGCAGCTCGGCTTTCCCCGCTGCCTCTGAGATTTTAGCTTTTAGCTTTTAGCTTTTAGCTTTTAGCTTTTAAATTGACTCCCAACTCACAGCCCACAATCCCAAATAAGTCCAGCCATTATTGCGCCAAAACCTCTGCCCTATTAAAGTCCTCACGACTGGTAAATACTGGAATCACTGTATCTACGCAGGCGATTTCAAACATAATTCTAATTTGGTGGTTGATGGAACAAACGGCGATCTGGCCATTGGCGGCTCTCACGGCTTTTACTGCGGTGAGTAAAGCCCCCAGACCAGAACTGTCCATAAAGGTTACATCTTGGAAATCCACTAACACAATGCTGGCTCCTTTGTCAAGAACCTCGCTAATCTGCTGCTGTAACTGAACGGCCTTAGTTTTGTCTAAAATGCCAGAAGGTTGAACAATTTTAAGGGCGGATTTCGGATTTTTCATTGGCTTTTCACTTCTCAGGAATAAACTGCAGCCATTCGGCGCGATAGCTTTCTCCTAGTATAGCTTTGGGAAAGAGCAGCGCCTAGGATAAATTATATCATGCAGGCTTGATTAAGCGCAATTAGGCTGCGGGAGCGGGGGGATTAGCAATGCCCGAGGGCTTTGGCGCGGGGTTAGGGGTTAGGGGTTAGGGGTTAGGGGTTAGGAAGTCAGTGAGAATTGACCCAATGCCGGAACGCCAGAACGCCCTTGCCTGAGAAATATTAAGGTAATTTGACGAAACTTCATATTAGATGCGCCCTGCGGGTAGAGACTTAGCGCAAAAATTATGTATTTATGCAGCGCGGGCGCGGAACAGTTGGGCTTTGGGGCGCAGGGGCAGCGCTTTGGTGCCGGTGCCCGGGCGGCGAGTCTGAGATGGAAATGCCGGCTGTTCTGGAAATCTCGGTTATGGGACAGCCAATGGTTGCCGGTGCGGGGATCGGGTGCTGGGGGTGGCAGCAATCCACCGCCACTGGGCTCGTTGCCGGGGATGGCGCTACCTTCAACCCGCCAGCCGCCGAATACTTATAAAGATCAACGCTGTTTGTAAAACTGTATTGCGCTGGGGGGAGCCGGCTGCTCTCGCTCGTTCGTTCGGGGTCTGCCGCGCCAGGGGGCTGGTTTGTTAAACTAGAATCTCTTCTGTGTAATTTCAATCACTCACAGAGACACTCACAGAGATGAGAGCGGGATTGTCCGTGCTGGCTAGCAGACGATATGAAACACAAGCATAGCATTTCCCGGCACCGGCAACGCAAATGTTATAAACATAAGTTAATAAAAGTATGCACAAACTATTAACCGGCCCGTTGCGAGTTGAAAATTTAACCATTGGGCTGTGCAACTTGCCAGAACACCTGCAAGGCACAAAGCTAGTCCAGATGTCGGATTTCCACTACGATGGCTTCAGGCTGTCTGACGCCCTTTTAGAAGAAGCTATCGCCGCCAGCAACCAGCAACAGCCAGACCTGGTTTTGCTGACCGGCGACTATGTTACCGAAGAACCCGCACCGATTCACAACTTGGCGCTGCGCCTGAAACAGCTGCAAAGTCGCGCCGGCATCTATGCTGTCTTGGGCAACCACGACCTGCTCTACCGGCACTCCAAATCAGAAATCACCCGCACCATGACTCGCACAGGGATTGGGGTTCTGTGGAATCAAGCTGTCTATCCTCTGGGGCCAGAACTAGCCCTGGTGGGGCTGGCGGATTTTTGGTGTCGCGAATTCAATCCAGCTGCGGTGCTGGCGCAGGTGGGTGCCGCCATCCCCCGGATTGTCCTGTCTCACAATCCCGACAGCGCCCAGATCCTGAGCCGGTGGCGAGTGGACTTGCAACTGTCAGGTCACACCCACGGTGGCCAGATTGTCATCCCCGGTGCCGGGCCGGTTCTCCAGCGGATCAAATCGATTCGGCGCACTATTCCCAAACTGCTGAGGCGGGGGATTCCTTATATGTCAGAAGGGTGCTATAAAGTAGTTGACAACTGGGAGTGGGCTATGGGATTGCATCAGGTGGGGGCGAACCAGCTGTACGTCAATCGCGGGCTGGGCACTTATCTCCCCGGACGCCTATTTTGCCCGCCAGAAGTCACAGCCATCACCCTAGTCCGGGCTTGATGCCCCGGCGCTCGTGCGCTCGTGGGGCTCGTGGGGGCAAATTTAGGTTTGGGAAAAGGCAATCCGGCAGAGTTTAGTCTGCCGCTCTGCAGAGTTTCGCCCGTGCGAAAGTGGGGCTAATATAGCAATAGACAGTCAGTGAAAGGATATTGGGACAGGCGAGACGCCTGTCCGATTCGCGATCATAAAAAGGGAATACTATTATTTGTGGGGTCGGTTGCAGATCCCAAATAACACAGGCGATTGGGCTGACCCAAATGAGAAAGAGAAAGCATTTTTTTGGTTCTTTTGGGATAATGGTTGCCGCTGGTATGGGTTTAGCTGTTTTGGGTGTGGCTTTTGCCGTGCCGGCACAGCAACCCGCCGGTTCTGCCACCGCTGCGCCACAATCGAGCGCTGGGGCGCAGGCTCTTGGTGAGGCTTGGCGCAGCCAGCTGGTAGCCGCAAACACCAGATTTGGCTTCAAGCTGTTCTCGGAAATCCGCAAGCGGGATGCTAACCAGAATATTTTTATCTCTCCCGCCAGTCTGGCGCTGGCGCTGGCCATGACTTACAATGGTGCCGGTGGCCAAACTGGGCAGGCAATCGCCAAAACCTTAGAATTGCAACAGCTAAGCCTGCAACAAGTAAACCTTGCCAATGCCGCGCTCAAGGCGTCGCTCGCCAATCTGGACGCCAAAGTTAATCTGGCCATTGCCAACTCCCTGTGGGGCCGGCAGGGCGAACCCTTTAAACCAGAATTTATCAAGAGAACCGAGGAATTTTACGGTGCCCAAGTCAGGAATGTGGACTTCGGCGCTGCCAACGCCCCGGACGTTATTAACAGCTGGGTGAAGCAAAGTACAAACAGCAAGATAGAGAAAATACTGGGAAAAAATGACCTAGACGCCTCAACTATTGCTGTTTTAATCAATGCTATCTACTTTCAGGGGGCGTGGATGGTGCCCTTTGCCAAAGAAAAAACTCAAGAGCGCCCCTTTACCTTGAGTGATGGCTCTCAGAAGCGCCACCCGATGATGTTTCAGAAGGTTGATTACGCTGACTACTACAAAAATGAGATATTTCAGGCAATCGGCCTGCCCTACGGCGAGGGCCGGTTGAGCATGTACATCTTTCTCCCCCATCAGGGAGTCAGTCTCAAAACCTTCTACGAAAGCCTCACCGCCCAGAACTGGGAAAAATGGATGAGGGAGTTCCAGACTCAAGAAAACGGAATTATCCTCGGTTTGCCTCGCTTCCATGTCGAGTATGAAATCGATCTAAAAGACAGTCTCAAAGCCCTGGGTATGGAGAAAGTTTTTGATGCGGGCGCAGATTTCACAGAGATAACTGCGCAAGGTTTCGCGATTAGCAAAATTAAACACAAAACCTTTTTGGACGTAACTGAAGAGGGCACCGAAGCGGCAGGCGTCACGGCCATAGGAGGAACTAGAGGCGGTGAACCAGAGATATCCATGATTGTTGACCGCCCCTTTTTCTGTGCGATTCAGGACGAACAAACCGGCACCGTCTTGTTCATGGGTTCAATTGTCGATCCCAAGTAAAGTATTGGCGATCTTGGCCTATTGGCGGTAGATTAAAAATTATTTGTATAAGCTGTTAAGCTAATAATGCTGCCTTTCACTTCATGCATGAGGCAGAGCCTCCAGACCAGCGTTCCCAGGCTCTGCCTGGGAACGAGAGAACGAGAGAAAATGAGGCAGTCACGATGTTCCTGCGGAGCCGCTGCGCTACAACTGCGCATACCGCTGCCCATGAAAATTGTCCAGGGTGCGGGGCGATCACTCTTGGCGTCGCCCCTACAACACTATTTTCAAGTCAGAGCCTCCAGACTGCCGTTCCCAGGCTCTGCCTGGGAACGAGAGAAATAAACGAGAGAATAAAGTAAAATCTTGGCGATATTGGCGTATTGGCGGTTGATTAAAAATTCTCTGTAGCTCCCAAGCGATAGCCTTTGCCGTAGACAGTGTGAATCAGAGGCGGTTCACCGGCACCCTCTATTTTGCGCCGCAGCAGGCGAATCTGCGCCGCCAGAACATTGCTGCTGGGTTTCTCCCCATCCCCCCACAGATGCTGGTGAATTTGTGCGTGGGTGAGCAAAACGCCAGGGTGGCGCATGAAATATTCCAGCAGCCGGCTTTCTTTTTCAGACAGCTCCACAATCCGTCCCCGACGGTAGGCGAGCAGGCTCTCCAAATCTAGCTCCAGATCCTCGACTCGCAGCCTTTGGGTGCCGGCACCGGACTCTGGCGTCGCTCCCCGGCGCAGCAAAGCGCGGACTCGGGCCAGCAACTCCCGCAATTCAAACGGCTTGACGAGGTAGTCGTCAGCACCGGCATCCAAACCGCGCACCCGGTCGTCTACTGTATCTTTAGCCGTCAGAAACAGTACAGGAGTCAAACGCCCTTGGTTGCGCAACTGCTGGCAAATCTCCAACCCCGACAGCTGCGGGAGCATCCAATCGAGAATCAGCAGATCGTACACCCCCTGTAGCGCTAGCCGTTCGCCAGCTGCGCCATCACCAGCGACATCGACACTGTAACCCTCGCGGGCGAGCACCCGACTCAGGGGATCGGTCAGTTCAATCTGATCATCAACCAGAAGAATGCGCATATCAATGTGGGATTTAGGATTTTGGATAGATTTCGGCGCTGCACAGCCCGTGGGATTCTCAACCCCACCCCCCAACCCCCTCCCCCGTACCGGGTGGGGGGGAGTAAGATCGGGTTTTCGCCCCTGGGAAAAAGTTTGAATCATCCTGGTGCAACGCCTTCATTTCTCATCTACAATCTAAAATCTGAAACCTAAAATCATTCTATGCTCACTGTCGCATTGCCCAAAGGTGCCCTGCTAACCGACAGCATCCGGCTGCTGCGAGCCGTCGGTTTGGACTTCAGCGCTTTTCTCGATTCATCGAACCGGCAGCTGCAAATCCAAGATCCCACCGGCACAGCCAAAGCTTTGCTTGTCCGGGCGCAAGACGTGCCGGTTTATGTGGAATATGGCCAAGCCCAGTTGGGCATTGTGGGCTATGACGTGCTGCAGGAGAAAACCCCCAAAGTGGCTAATCTCGCTGACCTGAAATTTGGCCACTGTCGCCTGTCGGTAGCGGTGCGGGAATCCAGCCCCTACCGCCGACCGATAGAACTGCCGGCCCACGGTAGAGTGGCGTCCAAGTTTGTCCACTGCGCCCGCGAATACTTCCACAGCTTGGACTTGCCGGTGGAAATTGTCCCCCTCTACGGTTCCGTCGAACTCGGGCCCATCACCGGCATGTCAGAAGCGATTGTTGACTTGGTTTCTAGCGGTCGCACCCTGCGAGAAAATGGGTTAATTGAAATTGCCGTACTCTTTGAAAGCACAGCGCAGCTAATAGCCAATCCCCTGAGTTACCGCCTCAACTCCGATGGGATTGGCGATTTGATTTCGCAGCTGCGAGCCGCAACCCTGGCTGCAGTTTAATATAAATAGGGTGCGCCAAATCTCCATCGGTGTCAGGGCGGCCACGGGGGGCCGCCCCTATAGATACCGGCGATTGGAAAGAGACTGTTGGCGTGCTTCATAGGGGGTTTTACCCCACCCCCAACCCCTCCCCGTGCTTCGGGGAGGGGAGCTTCTGTGAGGGGTCA
>JALOOK010000205.1:0-7767 GCA_025454445.1 Oscillatoria sp. Prado101
CTCAGCGCCGATGAATGCTGCTTTAAGCTCAATTTCCTGTTTCGCTTGGCAACCGTGTCGGAAGTCTCAAAGGCGGATAAGAAATCAAGCACTATTTTCCAGTCGAGCGGTCGGCACGGTTCGCGCTTCGCTATTTTTTCGAGCCAGACCTATCTCATTATACCGTGTCCTACTGCTTTGCGTCAAGAATCCAGGATTAAATCCTGCTCCCCCTCTCCCCTTGTGGGAGAGGGGGCTGGGGGGTGAGGGGTTCCCCCTTTTCAGGAGTGGGCGGGAAGAGAATCGAACTCTTATGCCTTTCGGCGTTAGATTTTGAGTCTAATGCGTCTACCAGTTTCGCCACCCGCCCTTGGTGGGTTCACTCTTCTCATTATACACAACTTTTCGATTTTGCAACAGGGATTCATAATCTTTACTGCTCGCCCAGCGATCAATTTCTCGGGCCCGCAGCACCGGCAGCGGGTGAGTCAGGCCCGCCGTCTGGGCCTGCTTCAGCAGTTGGCCCAGCTGGCTGCTGCCAGTTTGATCGTAAGCGCGAGCTTGAGCCAGAAAAGCCTCAGCATTCAGCTGTGGAGCCAGACTTGGCGAACCGCCGGCAAGCTTCATCAGCAGAGAGATCGTCACCTTCGGGTCTTGAGTCGCCAGCAGAGCCGCCCGGTCGCAAGTAAATTCCGCACAGCGCAACCATTCCATAAGTTGAGCTTGCAGATTTTGGGCGATAAAACCGCCCCAAGAGGGCAGCTGGCCCGCTGCCAGCACCATCAAATTGGCCAGGGTCAGGTAAACCCCGTGGTCGCACTTCAGGTGGCCAAGCTCGTGAGCGATCACCGCTTGAATCTCTGCCGGTGTCAGCAGCTCAATCAGAGAAGTGTGCAGGACAATAAAAGGTTGCCGCCCCCGCATGGCAAACGTATAGGCATTGGGAACCGGATGCTGGCGCACATAAAGCTGGGGCGGCTCAATATCCAAAATTTTGCCAGCTTCCAACAGCAGCTCGTGCAGGTGGGGCAGCTGCTGTTCGCTGACGAGAACACTAGAGGCAATATTCTCCAGGTAAAAGAACTGCTCACCCAGTGGGCCCAGCAGGTTGCGCACCAACAAGTCCAAACCGGGCAGCTGCTTGAGAGCGTTAGTCGCTTCCAAGTCAAGCGGATGGCGGAAGTGGTCTGCTTTCAGACCGATCAGCGGTGTCTTAAACAAGTCCATGCCGGTGCGTTCAACTAGGTAAACAGTTCCACTTCTCTAGTTTAATACCGGCTGCACCGGCTCGCCTGCCGGTGGGGCGCTGTCCTCTTCAGCCTCAGCCTCAGCCGGCACCCGCTGCAAGCGAGCTCCCAGTTGCTGCAGCTTAACCTCCAGCTTCTCGTACCCCCGATCCAAGTGCTGCAATCCTTGGATAGTCGTTTTGCCTTCTGCCCCCAGTCCAGCGATAACCAAAGCCGCAGAAGCCCGCAGATCCGTAGCCATCACCGGCGCACCCGACAGTAGAGGCACCCCGCGCACAATCGCCAGATTGCCATTGACGCGAATGTCCGCCCCCATGCGATTCAATTCCGCCACATGGCGCAGGCGATTTTCAAACACCGTCTCTGTAATGGTGCTGTCCCCCTCGCACAGAGTCAGCAGGGCCATGAATTGCGCCTGCATATCCGTAGGGAAACCCGGATAGGGCAGCGTCTTAATATCAGTTGCTTTCTGGTGCCGATCGGGAACAATCCGCAGCACCCCTGGCTCATCCGAGACAATTTTTGCCCCGATCGCCTGCAACTTGGAGATCACAGGCGTCAAGTGTTCCGGCACCACCGGCGACAGACTGATTTCCGAACGGGTAATCGCCCCCGCCACCAAAAATGTCCCAGCTTCTATCCGGTCAGCAATAATACTGTAATCTGTCGAGTGCAAGCTCCGCACCCCAGAAATCACAATCGTCCCAGTCCCCGCACCGTGAATGTCCGCCCCCATCGACCTGCAGAAATTGGCCAGATCCGCCACTTCAGGCTCTTGAGCGGCATTTTCCAGGATCGTTTCCCCCTCTGCCAGGGTTGCCGCCATCATCAAAGTTTCCGTTGCCCCGACGCTGGGATAGTCCAGGTAAATTTTGGCTCCCCGCAACCGCCGGGAAGGCCCGCTGACGCAGGCATTCACCATTCCATGTTCTATTTGGACATCGGCTCCCATCGCCTGCAAGCCCCGGACGTGGATCTCAACAGGTCTGGCACCGATCGCGCACCCTCCAGGCAGCGGTACGCTGGCCACCCCCAGACGCGCCAGGATCGGCCCGATGGCGAAGAAACTGGCCCGCAGCTGGCTGACCAAATCGTAGGGGGCTTGCGACTGGCCGATGTCAGCCGCATTGATGTCCATAATGTCCCCATGCCGCTCTAACTTCACCCCCAGAGCGGAGAGAATTTCCGCCATGCGAGCCACATCTGCCAGATCGGGAACATTGCGCAGCCGGCAGTCCTCGGGGCACAGCAAAGCGCCGGCCATCACCACCAAGGCTGCGTTCTTAGCGCCGCTAATCCGGACATGGCCTTGCAGGGGAGTTCGGCCCCAGATTTGCAGCACTGACTTGTCTGCGGGAGAAGCGTGATTATCTGTTAAACTGAGTGAGGAAGAAATGGCCGTACCCTCCGGAATCGATGGATAAGCTGTGATTTCACAGTTGGTTCCGATTTTACCGGAAACATGCCAGATGTCCAGGGGTCAGCCCCAAAAAGTTGCCCGTCCCCTACCTCCCCCCCCTGAAAAAAAAATTTTTTCGCAGATGCTTGACAAATACAATTTCTTGCTGCATCATAAGAAATTGTCAGGTGGTTAACACCACAGACGCGGAACTGGCGGAATTGGCAGACGCGCTAGATTCAGGTTCTAGTGTTCGCAAGGACTTCCGGGTTCAAGTCCCGGGTTCCGCATAACAAGGCCAGTAAGGGCGGATTCGCCCAAGATATCTCTGGACAGCAGAAGAGGTTGGCGTAGGTACGGCGTTCGCCGTGCCTTGCCCCATTCAAATATTGCACATTTAATTTGCACAATAAACTTATGGCCAAGTTTACAGGATGCCTGTTAAATAAGTCCTAGAGGCCCTGTCCCTTATGGCGGAGAAGCAGATTAAACGCCGAACAGCTTAGTGATAAACCCCAGCCCATGCTGACCAGCCTTCAAAATCCTCTGGTAAAGCTTTTCCGCAAGTTGCACGCCTCCAAAGGGCGGCGGGAGCAACAGCTGTTTCTCTTGGAAGGGACACACTTGCTGCAAGAAGCTTTGGCGGTCAACTATCCCCTGGAAACGGTTTGCTGCACGCCTAAGTGGGCGGAGGCCCACCGGCAGCTGTGGGAGCTGGCCCAACAGCAAGCTCGCCGGTGGGAACTGGTATCCCCTGAGGTCTTAGAATCAATGGCCACCACGGTTCACCCAGACGGGGTGGTGGCAACAGCCTCACGGCGGGAAGCTGAGTTTCAGGTGCCGCAAAAGGGTCTGGGACTGGCCTTGGAAACGGTGCAAGACCCGGGCAACCTGGGCACGATCATCCGCACAGCCGCCGCTGCCGGTGCGAGCGGTTTGTGCCTGAGCTATGACAGCGCCGATCCAGAAGGGCCCAAAGTGCTGAGAGCTTCAGCAGGCGCGTGGTTTCGGCTGCCGGTGGCGGTGAGTCCGGATTTGAGCGCTGAGGTGCGCCGCTGCCTGCAGCTGGGCGTCCAAGTGGTGGCCACCAGTGGCAGCGCCGCGCCCACCTACTGGGAAGTGGACTACAGTCCGCCGACTCTGATTTTGCTGGGCAACGAAGGTGCCGGTCTGTCAGCTGATTTGCTAGCCCTAGCCGACCGGCAAGTGCGAATTCCCCTGAGTGCCGGTGTGGAATCTTTGAATGTGGCGATAGCGGCGGCGGCGATCCTCTACGAAGCTCAGCGGCAAGCGCGTTTCAGTTCTTAGGTTCTGTGGGCAACCGATTCCGCTCCTGGAAAAATTGCTCAATGTCAGCCGCCGCTTGTTCCAAGTCCTCAACAGCGAACCGCGCCGGTCTCCCTCTCTGAGACTTGCCAGAACTGCCCAGCCCAGACGGCCCCTGAGATTTAGCCGGCTGCCGGTCGCCCAATTGTAAATTGTCCTGCAACTTGTCCAGCGACTCGAAAAAAGACCGTGCGGCGTCGCGACGCAACTCGCTGTGATGGTGATCCATAATATTTTACTCCTGAATTGAGGACGAAAAACCCAGACTGTCCGCCCTGACAAGTAATTGAGAGACTGACCTCCAGTTCTTTGACAGAATAATAGATGTCGCCAGCCTTGGTGCTATTTGATAAAAATCATAATTGTGTGCCGAGCCGGTTTTCTTGCGTGGATTTACTAGACTTCAGGTGGGCCTCACCGGCTCGTCTGTAACGAATCGCCACAGGAGGCGCTTGCGGGGAGGGGGTTGGGAGGGTGGGGTCAAGGCCGATTATTCGCTCTTCCCGGAGGGTGTTGTCCGATCGCCCCAGTCCAGTTCAAAATAATTAGGGCGACGCGCACCAGGAGAGGAATGTGAGCCAAGGATTTGATTATGATTTGCTGATTGTGGGAGCCGGTGTGGGCGGACATGGGTCTGCCATACACGCGGTCAGCTGCGGATTGAAAGTGGCCATTGTGGAAGCGGCTGAGATGGGCGGCACCTGTATCAATAGGGGCTGCATTCCCTCGAAAGCTCTGCTGTCCGCTTCCGGTCGGGTTCGGGAGTTGCGCGACGCCCACAAACTGAAGACGCTGGGCATTCAGTTGCAGGGTGTGGGTTTCGACCGGCAAGCGATAGCTAATCACGCCACAAGCATCGTCAGCAAGATTCGCGGCGATATGACCAACAGCCTCAAACGCCTGGGAATTGATACTATCCAAGGTTGGGGCAAGCTGGCAGGCCCGCAAAAAGTGACGGTCAGTACGGATAAGGGCGAGAAAACTGTCACGGCTAAAGATATAATACTGGCCCCCGGTTCGGTGCCTTGGGTGCCCACCGGCATTGAAGTTGACGGCAAAACGGTATTTACCAGCGACGACGCCCTGAAGTTGGAATCGCTTCCGTCTTGGATCGCGATTATTGGCAGCGGCTATATCGGGCTGGAGTTTGCTGATATCTACACGGCACTGGGCTGCGAAATCACTATGATTGAAGCCCTTGACCAGCTGATGCCCACGTTTGACCCGGACATCGCCAAGCAGGCGCAGCGGGTGCTGATTGCCCCCCGGGACATCGAAACTCGCGCCGGCTTGCTGGCGGCAAAAGTTATCCCAGGTTCGCCGGTGGTTATCGAACTCGCCGACACTAAAACTAAGGAAGTTGTGGAAGTTCTGGAAGTGGACGCCTGTTTGGTGGCCACGGGCCGGATTCCGGCTACGAAAAACTTGGGCTTGGAAACTGCCGGTGCGGAAACTGACCGGCGCGGCTTTATTCCGGTGGACGACCGCATGGCGGTGCTGTCGGGTGGGGAGCCGGTGGCCAATTTGTGGGCGATTGGCGACGCCACCGGCAAGATGATGCTGGCGCACGCGGCGTCCGCCCAAGGTATTGTCGCTGTGGAGAATATCTGCGGGCGTAACCGCACGGTGGACTATCGCAGCATCCCAGCTGCGGCTTTCACTCACCCGGAAATTAGCTTTGTGGGTTTGACCGAACCGGCAGCCCGGGAGCTGGGCAAAGCCGAGGGCTTTGAGGTGGCGGCGGTGCGGACGTATTTTAAGGGCAACTCTAAAGCGATTGCGGAGGGAGAAACGGAAGGTCTGGCCAAGGTGATTTACCGTCAGGATACGGGCGAGGTTCTCGGCGTCCACATTCTGGGTCTGCACGCGGCTGATTTGATTCAGGAAGCGGCGAATGCTATCGCTTACCGGCAGGGAGTCCGCGACTTGGCATTTTTGGTGCACACCCACCCGACACTTTCGGAAGTTCTCGACGAAGCTTATAAACGAGCGGTCGCAAGCCATTAAAATAAAAACCGCAGCGTTGCACTGTATGTGGGATGAAGAACCCCACCCCCCAACCCCCTCCCCGCACGCGGGGAGGGGGAGTCAGAGGGAGTTTTTGCGCTCCTGGAAAAAGGCAAGCGGACGCAAGCAGCTGCTTGCGGAACTTCCTTCTACCGTGCAACGCCAAAACCGCAAAGTAAGTCGGTGTGTGGGGGAAATTCAGCTGTGGACAAACACCCTCTGCTCCCCATGCCTTTTTTCTCTTTCCCCCCCTCCCCGTGAACGGGGAGGGGGTTGGGGGGTGGGTGCCCCGAAAGATTTTAAATCATACGGGCGCAACGCCCATACCTCATGCACCACGCCCCATTCAACATTGGCTCTTATGCAAATCCGTCGCCGTCCGCCAAATCCAGCTGTTGCAGTCGAATACCTGCGCTATCAGGTGAAGCTGCCTGATTCTGAACCCCAGCATATCCTGGAGGAAATTGTCTGGCACAAGGAAACTGAAGTGGCCCAGATGCGGGAGCGTCTGCCTTTGCCAGAGTTGCAGCGTCAGGTGCAAGACGCACCGGCACCCCGCGACTTTTTGGGCGCTCTGCAGCAGGGGAAAACCTCACCGGCTATTATTGCTGAAGTTAAGAAGGCGTCTCCGAGTAAGGGGGTGATCCGTGCGGATTTTGACCCGGTGGCGATAGCCAAGGCATACCAGCTTGGAGGTGCTAGCTGCATATCTGTGCTGACGGATGAAAAGTTCTTTCAAGGCAGTTTTGAGAATTTGGCTGCTGTCCGCGCTGCAGTGGATTTGCCGGTGCTGTGCAAGGATTTTTTGATTTATCCTTACCAGATTTATCTCGCCCGCGCCCGGGGCGCTGATGCGGTGCTGCTGATTGCGTCAATTCTGCCGGACAAGGATATACAATATTTTGTGAAAATTGTCAAGGGTTTGGGGATGGTTCCTCTGATTGAGGTGCACACGCTAGAGGAAATGCAGCGGGTGTTGGGGATCGAGGGTGTTACATTGGTGGGGATTAACAATCGCAATCTGGAAGATTTTTCTGTTGACTTGCAAACGACTGTGGGCTTGCTGGGGGCGCTGGGCGACCGGCTGCGGGAGCGGGGTATCCTGGTAGTGAGTGAGTCAGGGCTGCACAGCCCGGATGACCTGAGTTTGGTTGCCGGTGCGGGTGCCGGTGCGGTGCTCGTGGGCGAGTCTCTGGTGAAACAGCCAGATATTGCCGGTGCGGTGGCTCAGCTTTGTGCCGGTGAGGCTAAACTCTGATTGGGTTAGGTAAGGAACCGGAGCAATTTGGAAATAGCGGCGGTGATATAGCAGCAGTCAGATTGGGCGCGGACATTAATGGTATGGCGCATGGCGCATGGCGCATGGCGCATGGCGCATGGCGCATGGGAAAGACTCACAGCTTTTTGCCATGCATGCGTTCTGGCCATGCATGCGTTCTGGCGATGATGCCCATGTCCTCACCGAGCGTGCCAACTGCTATAAAATAGCCTTAGCCAATGACGCCTTTTGGGGAGCCGAGGAAGTAAAGACGCGACATGTTGCGTCCGCAGACACCTGAATTTTTAGAAGTGGCTGTTAATCTGTTAAGTTAGGAAGCGGTTAACTCCGCCCCGCTTTCTCCTCGCCGCCAAAAGACCGCCAAAAGAAAGGGGCGTTGCACAGTAGAAGGATGATTTAACTTTTTGTACTCATCCAAAACCCTCTCTTACTCCCCCTCCCCGCAGGCGGGGAAGGTGGGGCCCCCTCTGGGGATAAGGGGCAGGGGGGGCCCCCTCTGGGGATAAGGGGGCTCGGGGCCCCCTCTGGGG
>JALOOK010000205.1:7820-8959 GCA_025454445.1 Oscillatoria sp. Prado101
TCATACCGCAATTGTGCAACGCCTTGAAAGGAGCATTGTTAATGCTGAATGGTGAATTTAAACATCATTCATCGTTATTCGGAAAGGCGGAATTAGCCCAGCGGGAGCATGTAAATGGAGTTTGTTCCTCTTCCTTCTTATGTCCACTACGAGCTGTTACTCCAGCTGTTAGAGCGCCAGACGATGTTGGCTGTGGGGCAAAAGTCGCCTCAGCGGGAGCAGGTACGCCAGCTGATTATTACCCTCCGCAAAGCTATCGCTCAGCAGAAACAGCTGGAAGAAAGCTGCGAGCGAGCGAATTTGGCCATCGAATACCGGTGGTCTGTGAATGATTACAGGGTTGAGCCGGCAGCTGCTTCGGATTTTCCGATCGTGCGCCCGCACCCACCCGGATAGCCGGTCTAATGGCAGGAAACCCAGTTTGTTAACCGCTTTAACCAATTTTTGACCGGCTCGCTGGCGGGCAAAGGCAAAAGCAAGAACAGAGAAATACGATAAAAAGGGGTGCCGCTATGGCGGCGTCAACTCCTTTAAAAACAGACTTTTCAGACAGTAGGACGAATTTATGGACGATAAGCTGATGCTGATGATTCCTGGCCCGACGCCGGTGCCAGAACAGGCATTACTCGCACTGGCTAAGCACCCGATGGGCCACCGCAGCGGCGAGTTTAGCAAAATTATGGCAGAGGTGACTGAAAACCTCAAGTGGCTGCACCAAACTAAAAACGATGTGCTGATTTTGACCGCCAGTGGCACGGGGGCGATGGAAGCGGGAATTATCAATTTTCTCAGTCCGGGCGATCGGGTTTTGGTGGCGAGCAATGGCAAGTTTGGCGAGCGCTGGGCCGAAGTGTGCTTGGCTTACGGCCTGAATGTGGAGGAAGTGAAAGCTGATTGGGGGAAAGCTCTCGATCCAGACCAGATCGGCGAAAAACTGCAAGCTGATACGGAAAAACAAATTAAAGCGGTGATTGTCACCCACTCCGAGACGTCCACCGGCGTCCTCAATGACCTGGAAGCGATTAACCGGCACGTTAAAGCGCACGGGGAAGCGCTGATCTTGGTTGACACGGTGACCAGTTTGGGCGCAGTCAGCGTGCCGGTGGATGAGTGGGGTCTGGATGTGGTGGCGTCTGGCT
>JALOOK010000206.1 GCA_025454445.1 Oscillatoria sp. Prado101
CTCTCCCTGGTTGCTGGACGCACTGCTGCAGCGGTTTTATGGCGCAGTGCCGCTGTCTGCAGACACCCAGGCCGCGAGCAGCCCGGAAGCGGTACAGGTGCTGAAACGCTTTTGCCGTCAAAAAAACTGGCCTGTGCCGGTGTTGAAACTGCTGCCCACTACAGCGCCGGTGGCCCTGAGTTACGGCAACCTGCCGCGCACCGCCCGCATCGCTGTCAGTCAGGGGTTGCTCGACCGGCTGGCAGATGCGGAAATTGCCGCTATTTGTGCAGGAGAAATAGGCCACATTGCCACCTGGGATTTTGCCGTCATCTCCCAGGCCACGCTTGTGGCTAATATTCCTTATCTTATTTACTGGCAAGTCGCTCAGTGGGGAGACCGGTGGCCAAAGGCCGGCAGCTGGCAGGCCAAATTGCTGCGTTCAGGGGCGACGGGGATTTCTGCCCTCGCTTACGGGCTTTATTGGCTGTTGCGCTGGCCTGCTTTGTGGCTGTCGCGGGTGCGGGTTTATTACAGCGATCGTCTGGCGGCTGAAATGACGGGCAATCCTAATGGCTTGACCCGGGCTTTGCTGAAGATGGCCGCTGGCATTGCTGAGGATGTCCAGCAACAGGGGAAAACTAGCTATCTGCTGGAAGGGTTTGACCTGCTGGTGCCGGTGGGGCACCGGCAGGCTGTCGGTTTGGGGTCTTGTTTGGCCGGCACGTCGCTGGAGTCGCTGCTGGAATGGGACTGCCGCAACCCCTACCGCAGGTGGCTGGCTGTGAATAATTCTCACCCCCCTGCGGGCGACCGGCTGCAACTTTTGGCCCAGTACGCCCGGTTCTGGAAGTTGGAGACTGAGTTGGATTTGAACAAGAGGGTGTCTGCTGGCAGTTCTGAAAGTTTAAACCGCAAGACGCTTTTGCTGCTGGGCGCTCCTTTTTTTGGGATGCTAGCGGGTCTGGCTGCTGGCTGCTTGCTGTGGCTGCTGGGTTGGATTGGCCTGCAGTTCCGCATCAGCCTCATCTCTTGGCTGTTCCGCGACTGGGAGTGGGTTTTCTGGGGTTTGCTGCTGGTTGGATTTAGTCTGGGCACGGTTGTGCGGTTCAATTCGTTTTTCCCGGAAATCCGGCCTTCTGCGGATCTGGCTGCCCCCAGCTTGCCGTCCTTGCTGGCCCAGTCAGCGGCTCTGCCCCTGGACAGTCAGCCGGTACGTCTGGAGGGCCAGCTGTTGGGGCGCACCGGCATCGGCAATTGCCTGGGACAGGATTTACTGCTGCACACTGCCTCCGGGTTGGTGAAATTGCACTGCTTCTCGAATCTGGGGCCGGTCTGGCTTCAGGCCAAGTCGCTTCGTCCCTGGGATCTGGTGAGCCGGCAGGTCACTGTTACGGGCTGGTTTCGCCGGGGGGCTACTCCTTGGATCGATGTCGAAACGCTGCAAGCCGGTGCCGGCAGAACCTGCAGGAGTGGCCACCCGATTTGGTCGGCGATTCTGGCCGGTGCGGCGGCACTGTGGGCCACCTACCTGCTCTCTCAGGGCGGCTTTTAATTTTTCCGTATGATTAATCTAATTTAATACAGGCGCTTGCTGATGATTTATGATAAATTAGCTCGAAAAGTGATTGTGAGTAATTCCCCGGATTGTATATAAATTCAGCCCCAGGTGAGCCCCAGCCAAAAAATATGAAGAAATATTGCTATTTCTGGCGGCAAGTGTTACATTTAGTTACAGAAAGCCGCAGTGAGAGGGTGGGCAATGCCTGAAGTTTGTTTCACTGCTGTCAACCGTCTCGGTGTCAGGTTTTCCTTCTCCCAACACAGCGAAAGCCAGCCGCAGCCATCGGCTGGCCTTTTGCCTGGCGGCTCAGAAGCGAAATGGCTTGGGAATAGTTGTTGAGTCTTGACTGTGATACCTTAAATGTTGGGTTTGAAATTTGCTGTACGCCAGTAGATGCAGCCAGGCGCGGATTGCTGACGGACTTGAGAGTTGCCGTTCACGCACAACCGGCTCAAAAGCAATCGGTTTATTTGATGGGGAACTGGCTTGCCTGTTCCAGGTTACAATAGCAATCGCCCGTAACCTCTGCGCTTTTGATAGCGTTGAGGGGTTGGCAGCCCGACAGAAAGAAAAGCTGATGCGTTGAGGGAGAGCGCAAGGACGCTGCTTGCGCCGCCGCTATTTAGGCTGACTGAGCAGTTATACAAAGAGTATTTTGGTCAGGCACGCCATATTTTATGTTGACCGGCTAGTTTTTAGAGTCTTGACTCTGATAAGATTTAAGGAGCTATGAGAAGATTATTGGAGTTTTAGACACAGCGGCTGGCAACCCGGACAGGATTTTACCTGGGGTCTAAGTGGTGCTATGGGCTAGTGAGAGCGTCATATCCTGGATATACGTGCATGACGAATCGGGATGTTAGTATCCCTGTGGCTTGAGTGACCGGCATCCTAAGAGTAGTTGAAACGGCGGTTTCCCTGTCTGAGTGAGCGACAGCAATCTTCAAAAACAAAATTGAGCTGCAATTCCCTAGAGATGACTAAAAGTTTTAATTGGCGACCTGACAGCACGCGGAAGTGTGTTCGGGTGCGGCGAACCGGCACAACCCTACTGAATCACTGTTTGTGGGGGGGTGAGCGGCGCTGTTGAGGTTGGCTAGAGGGGGGAGAAGGTTGGCTGGGGCGCTGTGTCGGGAGTCAACGCTTGTCTGTGAAGGGCCGGCATCGCCGGTTAAGGTTTGTTAAATTGTTTGAACCCAACTTTGGAGGTGTGTTCGATGTCGATTCGTCTTTATGTCGGCAATCTGCCCAAGGAAATAGAGCGCAAGGAGCTGCAAGCCGTTTTTGCTGAGGCGGGCGAAGGCGTGACAGCGAAAGTGATCACAGACCGCAAAACTGGCAAATGCCGGGGGTTTGGTTTTGTGACAGTCAAAACGGAAGAAGAGGCTGACCAAATTATTGAAAAGTACAATGGCTACTTGTTCAAAGAAAACCCGCTGAAGATAGAAAAGGCTTTGCCTCGGTCTAAGGGGAAAGGAGAAGAGGATCACAGCCGGGCCGCAGCAGCAGCGCCAGCCACAGCAGCAACCGTACCGCCACCTGTGGTGAAAACCGCTGGCGAACGCAGTGGCGAGCGCAGTGGCGGTGGCGAGCGCAGTGGCGGTGGCGAGCGCAGTGGCGGTGGCGGTGGCGGTGGCGAGCGCAGTGGCGGTCGTCGCGGCGGTGGCCAAAACAAGTCTCGTCGCGGCGCAGCTGCAGCTACCAGCAGCAGCACCACCACCACTTCGTCCTCAGAAGCCACGCAGCCCGATCCTCGCTGGGCGCAGGAGCTGGAAAAGCTAAAGCAAATGCTGGCGGCTCAAGCGAGCAATCCCTAGGCGCAGCCAATGGGCGCAAGATTGGGGGCGCTTTCAACACCTGTGCCGGTCAGCCAATCGGGAACTTTGGCCAAAAGCCAAGTGCGGCAAGCGCCCGCTCCTGTCTTTTGATTCAGACTTGCAGGTGTTGGGAAAAGTCTAAGTTACTTCACTGGAAGCCTCCTCGATCAGGGGGACTTGCAGCCAATCCTGGAGGTAAGCTCGCAACTGTCCGGCAAATTCATGCCGGTGCTGGAATTTTTCCGTGCGCACCGGCTTACGATCAGCGTCGAGCGTCCAGCCATAATCGCTGCTCAAGCGGAGTTTGCCGTGCCAGTCAGATACGGAGACAACCAGCCCGGTTGCTGGGCTGTTGTCGCAATCTCGGACGCGAAATACATAGTTGAAAGTATTCTGGCTGGCGGCGGCTACGGTGGATGGCTGGCCACATTTTGACTGCAAGCGCTCGCGCACCAGCTCGGCTAAACCCGGTTTGGTTAGCTCTTCCAAGGTGCGAACTGCTAGGGTGAGGGCAAAATAAAATTCTTCTACGGGGACAAATTCAAGCTGCATGGGTCTGTGGGTGAGAGTTAGCGGCGTGCAATCCGTGGCGTTGCAGTTGCCAAAACTTCCCCCATCATACAGTTTTCACCCCCCAGCTGCCTTCTGCCGGCAGAGGGCAGGCTCTGATCACAGGAAGCGAACAGTTGGATTGGCACATCCGGGCAGCCTAAAAGGCGTCACCCCGCTCTTTTCAGGGGGGTTTTGCTTACCATAATTTGATAAATTTGGCAAGAGGTTTACTCAATTAAGAGTTTGTTTCTAGCTGGCGAACAGCTGAATGCGATTCTCCTGGAGCGCCGGTATTGGCTATCGAAGAAACCCGGTTTCTTGGCTGGGGCGTTTTTGCGCGTTTTTGCCTAAAACCTCTGGCGGGCACAAAAGAGATTTATCAACTCGCCCCGACTGCAAATCGGCTCTTTACAGAGCGGGTTTATAAAGTAATTTTCAAGAGAGAAAAACGGCCATAAACATGGTTTATTGCTGTAGCTGTGTTTTCCGGCTGACCCACCACAATAAACCCGGTTTATTCTGACTTTACTTTTTATAGCAGCAGGCAGTTAGGGAACGGACATGTTTACCTTGAGGGCATAAGGTACGGCGTTAGCGTGGATCGGCGCGTTAGCGCGACGCCATACCTACAAATATAAGGCGTAGGACATCTGTCCCTGATGTCAAGCGTGTCCTAATGCAAGTGACTGCAGCTATATTTATAAATAACCTCTGATGGTGCCTGCGCTAAAAAATTCCTTTTCAAACTAACTCTATCCTTTGACATTATCCAAGGTTAAATTTAAAATATAGCTGTTACCATATTGATTAGGACATTCGTATGTTCTCTGAGCCGCGTCCATCAGCTACAGGCTGCGGTTTTAAATATTGAACCGCTTTCTGAACGCTGATTAACGCAGATGTGGCAATAGACCGTCATGTCCGTTCCCAAGCGTGAATATTGCTATAGCTAAGACGCTTGAGACATGGCCAAGCAGGTGAAATCCGCTCTCACCGTTTGCAAGGTCAGTTCCGGAGTGGCCAGACCAAATCCCTGTCCGTAATCCACGCCCAAATCGCGGCAGAACTCTATATCTGGCCCATCTTCGAGTCCTTCGGCTAAAACCAGAATTCCCTCTTCGTGGGCGGAATGCAAGAGACTTTTGATCAAAGTCTGCTTGAGAGAGTGTTTGCTGCAACCGTCCACCAGTCGCCGGTCAAGTTTAACCAGGTCGGGACGGAACTCCAGGACGTAGTGATCGACTGAAACGCAGCCGCACAGATCGTCAACCGCAATCCCAAATCCCCATTCCCGCAGGCGGTTGATTATCTGCGGCAACTCTGGACAGTGAGCCAGGACTTCCACTTCGGTGAGTTCAAAGATAATTTGTTGCGGTCGCAATCCCAGTTCCAGGACTTGTTGAAAGTTCTGCTCCAAAGATTGGGGATTGCGGATGATGGCATTGGGCAGGACGTTGATAAAAAAGGTTTGCTCAGTTTTAAGCGACGCAATCGATTCCAGACAGGCGGCGCGAGCCAGTTCGTCAAACTCGCAAGTGAGTTGGGTGGAGAGGGCGGCTTCAATTAAGTGTTTGCCGGTCAGAGATTTCCCTTCCTCGCTGGTGGCGCGAGCCAGACATTCATGGGCGACAACCTGACCGGATGCCAGGTGAAAAATCGGCTGATATTTGAAAAAGATACGCCCCTCGATCAGCAGTCGGAAAAACCAGGCATTCCTGACGCACAGGGTGATGGAACTCAGGGGCTGAGCCTGGAGGAATTCCACCAGCAGAGTGCTGTCCTCAAGAGGCGATCGGGTGAGCAAAAACCGGGAGGCGGCTTGACTGGCTTCTGTCAGTAGCTTGCAGAGCTGCCCGAAAACATCAGCGATATGAGTTCTGGACACCACTCGGTAAACGAGTTGAGGAATGGCAGGAACTGGCTGAAAGCCGACGCCACACAGAATGTTGCTCGTTTCAATATCTTGCGGCTGAATAATTAATTTCAGCGAGTTAGTTAAGGAATTGAGCGGACGCACTGTGAACAGCCCCTTCATGGCTACCATCTTCTAAAGATTCCTTCTCTAAAACTTCTCTAAAATAGGACAGTTTAAGGTTTCAATTATGTGCTGCAAGTTACAAAGCTAATGCCGCCAGCCTGCAGCCGTGCGGCTGGCTGAAACGCCGGTGGCTGGCGGCAAAGAGCTGGTGGCTGGCATCTAGAAGACTTGCGCCCTCAGCCAAGCCACTGGCAAAGTCAACATCTTCCGCGCTCCCGGAACATAGGCTCGCCGGCGGAAGACATCATACTGATTGCGCTCAATGGCAACCAGTATCTGGCTGTAGAGCATCTGAGCAGACCAAACCGGCCAGCGGGCATCCCGACTGAGAGCGCTAATGCCCTTTTCCGCTTCGGCATAGAACTTGCGAGATCGCTGAATTTGGAACCGCATCAAAGAGCGCCACCTGTCATCCACCACACCGTTGAGTAAATCCTCTTCCGTGTAATTAAACATCGCTAACTCTTTTAGGGGCAGGTAAATGCGACCCCGGCGGGCATCTTCCCCCACATCTCGCAGGATATTAGTGAGCTGGTTAGCAATTCCCAGCGCCACCGCCTGTTCAGCTGGATTGGGCTCGGAAGACACCGCTCGATTCCAGGGAGCGGTTCGGGAGCTGGGTTCCAGTCCCATCACCGGCATCGTCATCAGCCCAACCGTACCGGCAACTCGGTAACAGTAGAGGTAGAGTTCCTCAAACGTTTCGTAGCGGCTGCGGTACAAGTCCATGCCCTGCCCCGCAATCATGTCCCGAAACGGCTGAATGTCGAGGGGAAAGCGTTCCAGCGTATCCGCCAGGGCCACATCAAAGTCTTCCTGCGGGTGACCGGCAAAGAGCGATTCCAGTTGGCGCTCCCAGTGGTCGAGCGTTTCAGGCGTCGTCAGGCGAGCGCGAGGGCCATCCACCAGTTCGTCGGTGCGGCGGCACCAGGCGTAGATGGCCCAAATCGCCCGCCGTTTCGCCTCTGGCATCAGCAGCGTGCCCAGATAAAAGGTTCTGGCGTAAGTGGCCGTTATCTGGCGGCAGAGTTCGTAGGAGGCTTCTGGGGAAGCCAGGGTTGTCATGCGGGGGTGAGTAGGCAGTTGCAGCATTCGTTGGGGGATTAGCTATCAGCCAGAAGGAAGGACGCGCTTCGCGTCCCGCAACGCTTACGAGTCATCAACTTCGATGTCGAGTCAGAGCACGACTGCGTCGGGGACAGGAAGGAAAGGGGGACTCACGCCTGCAGCGTGCGGGGGCGACTGGCGCAATCATTGGCCCCTGCCGAGAAAGGGCATGGTAGCAACGGGAGTGTTTGTTGATGGCTAGGGGCTGGCAATCGCCTGCGCTGTTAGCTTGCCAGAAAGCACAGCCCCTTCCATACTGGCCAGGTAGCGCTGCATGGTGTAATCGCCGGTCAGGTAAAAATTGGCAATCGGAGTCTTCTGGGACGGGCGGCACTGCTGGCGTCCCGGGGTAGCCTTATAAACAGAGCGCGGCGTTTTCACGACGTGATATTTCAGCAAACGAGCCGGTTGGTCCGTGCAGAAGTGGTCGGGAAACAGCTTTTCTAGCTCTGCCATCGTGGCGTCCACAATCTCCTGGTCGGATTTGGCAATCCAATCCTTTGCCGGCGCTAGCACCAGTTCCAGCATCGACCGGTCGGGATTGGCATACTCCCGGCAAGTGTTGCTCATGTCGGCATAGACGCTCAGCAGCGGCGAGCGCGAAAACAGCAGGTGATCGATGTCGGTCAGCTTGCGGTTAAACCATAAATGTACATTAATCACCGGCACTCCTTCCAGACCGTCCAGCTTGTTGAAGAAATCTAG
>JALOOK010000207.1 GCA_025454445.1 Oscillatoria sp. Prado101
AGTCTTGAGTCTGTTGGGTTAAGGAGACTTGTTGCGCTTGGGCTCGCGTCTTGTGCAGCTGCAGGGCAGTTTGGGTGTCTTGAAGTGCGTTTTCCATCTCCGCCATTTCATGGGCGAGTTCACTGTTGCGCTGGCGCAGCTGCTGAATCAGCGTCACCAGCTCCACCGCTTCTGGCAGACTGACAGCCGGCTCGACCTCCTCGACATCAGCCAGCGGTTGCGGCGCTGTTGCGGGGTGCCAAGTGGCGATAGCGCTGTTGAACTCGCTGGGGAGGACAGGCGTCTCGTCTGCATTGTTTTGTGCCGGTGGGGTTTCGCACTCAAGAACATCAATACTGATGGCATTGGGGAAATTCACCGTCAGCCAGTCTTCCGCCTCAGCTTCGGAGGACAGGCGTCCCTCGTGGGAGGCGACATCTGTGCGGGCGGCTGGGAAATCCGCCCCAACTGGGTCTTGCGCTTCAAGGAAATCCGGGTTATTTGGCATCTGTGCTTCACTCATCGGTTCGATCGAGGAACTTACAACTCCTGACTGCAGGCTTCCGTAACTTTGTCAATATTTGTTTAATATTTCCAGGCTGTCCGCGCACCTTCTAAAACTCCTGCCACTGAATGTGCTTGCACAGAAGTTGGCTTAGTAAGACAGAATAGCAGCCCTACTGTATATTTTTACCCCTGGCGATCAGTGCCGAGCCACCAAAACGTCAAAAGTTAGCACTAAAGAGTAAAAATTGTTACAGGCATGTACGCCCGTACCCCCTTCTAGCCCCGACCTTCTATGCCAGTAAAAGTTTACAGCAGGCCCCGTTGTTAAATTTTTATTATGAAGCTAAATTTTCGTTTTGCGGTGGTGAGTGACCCACACATCGCCCTCCCTCAGACAATCTGGGACAATCCCAGCCGCTTTCATCTGGTGGAAATCAGTATCCCCGCTCTGGAAACGGTTCTGGAGCGGTTGAGCCGGCTGGACATCGATTTCCTTTTGCTACCTGGAGACTTGACTCAGCACGGCGAGCCGGCAAATCACGCTTGGCTGTCTGAACGCTTGACAAAATTGCCGTTTCCTGCTTATGTTGTTCCCGGCAATCACGATGTGCCGGTGCTGCTGCCAGATGCCAGTTGTATCGGCTTGGCAGATTTTCCTCGCTACTACTGCCGACAGGGCTATGCAAATATATCACAGCCTTACTACTCCTGTCAAGTGCTGCCGGGAGTGCGGCTGATCGGGCTGAATTCTAACCAGTTTGATTCTGCCGGCAAGCTGCTGCCTTTCGGGCGACTGGATCAGGCGCAGCTAGGGTGGCTGGAAGGGGTTCTGGCTAAGGCTGGCGAGGAGTTAATCTTGGTGATGGTGCATCACAATGTTTTGGAGCACCTGCCCGGGCAGTCTCGCCACTCGCTCGGTCGCCGGTATATGCTGGAAAACGCACCGGCTTTGCTAGAGCTCCTGCGCAATGCTGGGGTGCAGCTTGTGTTTACCGGCCATTTGCACGTTCAGGATGTGGCCAAAAGCGGCGGTTTCAGCGATATCACCACCGGCTCTCTTGTCAGCTACCCCCACCCCTACCGCATCTTGCACTTTCAAATGGATGAGCGAGGGCGAAAATCCCTGCAGATTCAGTCCGACTGGGTGGCGTCGGTTCCCGGTTGGCCAGATTTGCCGGTGCAGTCCCGGGAGTGGATAGGCGAGCGCAGCCGGCCTTTTATGATGCGGCTTTTGACGGAACCGCCTTTAAATATGCCGCCGGCACAGGCAGATCCTTTGGTTGCCAGTTTGCGCTATTTCTGGGCGGATATTGCCAAGGGGGATGCGATGTTTGACTTCTCCCACTTCCCGACGAATGCCCGCCGGTACTTCGAGGCGTTTAGCGCCGTTGGTTTGGATGGAACCCCCACCCGGATTGACAACCACACGACGCTGCTGCTTTAGGGATAGGGAGTATTTTTCATCAAGGGTTTATATAGCGGTTCGTTCTTGAGGAGTGATTTGTTTTAAGCTGTTATAGCAGTAGTCATGTTGGGAACGGACATTAAGGCATGCATGCGCTATGCCCCATTTCTGGGGCATAGCGCATGGGAAAGACTCACAGATACATGCGATGATGCCCAATGCCCAATGCCCAATTCCCAATTCCCAATTCCCAATTCCCATGTCCCAAACTGACTGTTTATTGCTATAAAAATATCGCCCTCAGCTAGCGGAGTGTTCTGAGGGCTGGGTGAGCCGGTCTGTTGCGGTGCTGGCTTTATATAAATTCGGCTTGAGCAGCAGGCTGACTCCAATTGCCCAAGCTACGGAAACCATCCAGCCGGCTAGAATGTCACTGGGAAAGTGAACCCCCAAATACAGGCGCGTCCAAGCAATAGATACGGCATATACGCTCCCGAAAATTAGAGCGAACCAGCACCACCTGCTCCCCCAAGTTAAAATTACTACAGTTGCCACCAGCGTCATGCTCGACATGGCATGACCGCTGGGAAATGAGTAATCAGACGGGTGTGGGTAAAATGACTCCCACAGGTGGGGGCGCATTCGATGCGTCACTAATTTTGCTGTGTGGTTGATCATGCTGCTTCCCTGCAGGGTGACGATCCAGTACGCAAGCGCTCGCCACCGCCGGCGCAAAAACAGCACCAGCGCTACCGCAGCGATTAGCGGAAACAGAGTGTAAAACGTTCCATAGTTAGTCAGCTTCGCGGCAAAAACATTCAGTTGCGGCTGTTCTGTGGCGTGAATTGCCCGCAGTACGGACAGGTCCCACGGAAAGCCGCCTTTATTTTTGCGCATTTCCAGTGCCAGCAGCTCAAAGACTTGCAAAGGTAAATAGATTCCTATCAATAGCGTCAGGAGTGAGCGCCAGCGAGCGAGGAGCCGCTCCTTGAAAAAGCTAGCGAAGGACTGGAGACGTTTCGCGAAATCGGATTCAAACATTCGTCAAGCCAAACGAGATTGGGCGTACTAATGAAAAATTCTCTTTTTTGAGACGGGCGGGGAGAGTATACTTACTTAAGGCTCAGATACCCAGGCCCCAGATGCGGGCTGTACCGCAGGCGAGATGCCACCCGTAGCTGCGCCGGCACAGCGCGGGCTTTTGAAGCTTGCTACCGAATCAGCTGGCTGTCACCGGCAATTGGCTAACCACTATCAGAGCCATCCCCGCCGGCGCTCGCCAGCTAAAGGCTCCCCCGGCGCGGGGACGAGCCGGCTCGAGCCGGTGGGGCGAGGGCTTTTCCGGTAGGGCTAAAGCCCCCGAAGGAGAATCCCCAGCTCAGAAGTGGGGAATGGATATCTCGCAGCGGCTGATTGTCTCACCCCCTTTTCTCCCTCCCGGTGGACAGGCGAGACGCCGGCGCAGTGCGGCAACCGGTGGAAAAAGCCCAAAAAACGTGAAAAACGCTGGAAAAGCAGGCTAAAGCCGCAATATACCTGAATTGTTAGCGTTTTTATCACTCATACCAGCTCTTATCTGTTTTTTGTTAAAGAATTTGAGACTCACCGCCCCGCAGCAGCGGCACGCCTAAATTACCACTGTATACCTAGTGACTTTTGAGCACCACTTGCGTTAAACTACGGCAAGTCGAGCGGGATAGTGGATTTAACGGGCGAAAGGCCACAAAAGTCAAGAGCAAGGGCCCGTTTGCGGGCCTCCCACTGCAGTTCCAACAGGCTGCAGGAGAGGGGTTCTAGCCGGCAAGCTCATCGCTGGCAGGAAAGCCAAAAGTAACTCCCTGTTTTAGCTCACCGCACTTTACCCTGTATCAGGACAGCAACATGGACTATTTCTTCCTCCCCCTCCTCAGCTTTTTAGTAGGCATCATCGTTGGTTTAACGGGAATCGGCGGGGCGTCTCTCATCACCCCTATGCTGATTTTTGTGTTCCAGGTTCCGCCTTCGATTGCTGTTAGCTCTGATGTGGTGGCGGCCACATTGATGAAGGTTATTGGCGGCTTCAAGCACTGGCGGCAGCAAACGCTTGACCCACAAATTGTCAAATGGCTGGCGTTGGGAAGTGTTCCCGGATCGCTGACAGGCGTGGGGATTTTAGCCGCGATCAAGCAGAATGGGAATCTCAACTTGGATGGCATCCTGCTGCGCTCGATTGGGGTGGTGATGCTGCTTGTCGCCTTGTTGGCGCTGGCACAATTCTTGCTGAAAACTTTTATGCCGGAGTTGAATTTGCCCGAACCGCCTAAGCTGGACTTAAAAACTAAGTGTGGTCGCCTGCTGACGCTGAGTGTGGGTGCGATTTTAGGCTGTGTGGTGGGTTTGACTAGCGTGTCTTCCGGTTCGATGTTCGCACTGGTGCTGATTGCCTTTTTCCGCCTCGACTCTCGCATGCTGGTGGGCACGGATATCGCACAGGCGGCGATTTTGCTGATTTTTACCTCTTTGGGACATCTCAGCCTCGGCACAGTCCACTGGAGTTTGGTGCTGCCGGTGTGGCTGGGAACTGTGCCCGGTGTGCTGGTGGGCGCTAAGCTCTGCAAAATCGTCCCTCAAAGCGGGCTGAAATTTGTGATTTACAGCTTGTTAGTGATGGTGAGCTGGAAGTTAGTGTATAATGTCTGAGGGGAGACTTTGGGCTTAGGGGGAATGGCAGTCGGGAAAGCGCCTTTAGGAGGTAGTGGCGTCAGCGGATGTTAGCGCTCTCACCGGCATCTGCAGCCTGAATCTACTTGTCTCAGATAAGATGAGCAGCTCCAAACTAATCAATACGAAAGAGATACGGGCTTGACCGCACCGGCTTTAAATCCTAGCGATGGCTGGTTTACGGGTTAATCGGTGAGCGACAGCCCACCAAAATTCTATTATTTAAACAATATGATAATAATCACTCCCAGACTGGCAGGCTTCCTGCTAAGAAATACGGTAAGTAGATATTGATCGTGTCTTTTATATGGCCCAGAAACCCGGTTTCTTTAAGAAACCGGGTTTCTCATTCATTACCTCACTAATATGAGAAACGGCAGGCGGCCTGCTTTGGCGGCTCGGTGCTGCATCGCCACCGGCACCGGCTAGCAGCGATAGCCAAGGGCGGGACACTGCTGTCGCAGCACCGGCTGGGGCCAAAACAGCGGCTCGCTGCCGGTGGCAATTTAAAAGTGTGAATTTATACTGAAACTCCTAAGATTTGCCTGTAATCTTGACAAATCCTCTAAATTACGATAGAGTTACAGGATATTTTAAATACCAAAATCCCGATAGGATTGCCGTGGTTTGAGGCGTTACTTTCAAAAACATGCGGGAAACCCATAGAACTAAAATCAGATGCGCTTACCGGAGATTTAAAAATGTAAAAAAATCATAAAATTTTTACGCCATCCTATTTTTTCAGGTAAACCTAGGATAGGTCGGCAGCAGGCGCTGCCGCGCTATTAACGGGTGGGACATGAGTATTTCCCCCCCTTTTTAGGGGGTGCTAGGGGGGCTCTCACCTGACTCACTGGTAAGTAGCAACTTGAGTTATATTTATAAGCATCTACAAACAAAGGAATGATTTGTGAGCATTCTTGAATTTACCCTTCTCGTTTGGATGGGGTCTTTTACCGCCGGGTTTTTAGGGGCGCTGACTGGGTTAGGGGGTGGAGTCGTGATTGTGCCCCTCTTAACTTCTGTATTTGGAGTTGACATCCGGTACGCCATAGGCGCTTCACTGGTGTCTGTGATCGCGACGAGCGCCGGTGCCGCCTCCGCTTATATCAAAAAAGGCTACACCAACCTGCGGCTGGGAATGTTTTTAGAAGTAGCGACGACAGTCGGGGCGATTATCGGAGCTTTAATTGCCACGTTTGTATCTGTGAAAGCGCTGACGGTGGTGCTAGGCATTGTCCTGCTGTATTCAGCGTACCTGTCACAGCAGCCCCGACCTGATGAGTATTTTGACAGTGAGCCGCCTGACCCCCTAGTAGCTCAGCTCAGACTCAATGGCACTTACCCAACTGCGGATGGGGCGATCTCTTACCAGGTTCACTCTCTCCCGGTTGGTTTCAGTCTGATGGTACTCGCTGGAGTGATTTCTGGGTTGCTGGGAATTGGCTCCGGTTCGCTGAAGGTGCTGGCGATGGATCAAGCCATGCGCCTGCCATTCAAAGTTTCCACAACCACCAGCAATTTTATGATCGGCGTGACGGCGGCGGCGTCAGCGGGGGTTTACCTAGCGCGGGGCTATATCGATCCAGGACTTTCAATGCCGGTGATGCTGGGCGTAGTGCCGGGGGCTTTGTTGGGCGCGAAGGTACTGGTGGGAGCTCGGACTCAGGTTTTGAGAGTTATTTTTAGTTTAGTCCTGGCGGCAATGGCGTTTAAGATGGTCTACAACAGTCTGCATGGGGGGATTTAATAATGTATCAATTTGATTCGCGTTCTCAGTGGCTATCGCCAGTGCAGTCGGAGAGTAACGTAGTTCCATTCCCGCTGCAGCAAAAAGCCCCAGACTGTGATGCCGGCGAAATCTCTCAGGACTTGGAGGTTGCCGGTGAAAGTCAGGTGGCGGAAGTTTCGAGCGACCGGCAACTTCAGCTGACGATTGCCAACCTGCTCAAATATGGGGTGATTCTGGCTACCGCCACAGTCTTTATTGGCGCAGTCCTGTATTTGATCCGCCACGGTGCGGAACCGGCTGACTACCACATTTTCCGAGGAGAGCCCTCGATGTTCTGCAGTCCAGCAGGTGTGATGAGCGCGGTTCTGTCAGGCAGCCGGCGCGCCATTATTCAACTGGGACTCCTAATTTTAATTGCCACTCCCGTCCTCCGGGTGATATTTTCTCTAATAACTTTCCTGCGGCAGCGAGATTTTACCTATGTAATCGTGACATCGGTCGTACTTTCTGGGCTGCTATACAGCCTTATAGGAGCATATTTCAGATTTCAATAAAGATTCTGCTGCTGAGCGTTCACCCCCTATAAGGAGCGAAATACCCGCACTGCGCAGTTGGGCGAGCAATACCCTTGTCTTGCCGAACCCGATTGCGCTTCCCGCTTTTCACTCCAGTGCTACTTGGGAGCCGTCTGCCGGTGAGCCAATCGGCTTTCTGGTGGCTGCCCAAATCAAATGGAGGAAAAGACATGGGTTCGGAACCCGCACCATAATTCTATCTCGCTTCTTGATAAGTGGCAACTGTTTATTAGGGTGTATTCTATAATATTATAGCACTAGCCAATTAGGGCACGGACGTAGGCTGCGTTCGGCCTGTCCCACAGACCTTGAGGGTCGGAGGGAACGCCTGTCCTCCGCCTATAGCGGTTTTCAGTTGGATGAAGTACACGCCAGAAACCCGGTTTCTTTAAGAAACCGGGTTTCTCAGTACCTCACTCATACGAAACCGCTATATATTTCGTATCGATCGTGTCCGCGCACTGACTGTCTATTGCTATAAGTGCCAGAAAATAAGGACAGAAAAGAATGAGGGTGTTAGGAACTGCAATTGCCACGGGAATAGGAGCATTCAGCGCGACAAACATTGATGACATTCTGATTTTAATCCTCTTTTTCTCACAGGTGAGCCCCAGCTTCCGCCGCCGGCATATCGTTCTCGGTCAGTACCTGGGCTTTGCAGCACTTGTCCTAGCCAGTCTGCCCGGTTTCTTTGGTGGCTTAATCGTGCCGAGAGCCTGGATTGGGCTCCTGGGTCTAGTCCCGCTGGCCATCGGGGTCAGCCGCCTGCTGAATCGAACGAACGATCAGCCAGAGGTTCAGGCTGTCTCCGGTGAATTTAACCCCTTAAGTTCCAATCCCTCTGCGGTGTCCGTACTGACCA
>JALOOK010000208.1 GCA_025454445.1 Oscillatoria sp. Prado101
CCCAAAAGTTAGTAGGGGCGGGTTTACTAACATCTAAACTGAGCCGAACAATTTTGGGTGAACCCGCCCCTACTGAGCGCCCAAAGAAAGCCCAAAGTTTGTAGTTGGGCGTCGGCCCCACCGGCACCGTGCGGTGTTGCCATCCGAAAGATATGTGCTTGCGGCTACCGAAAGCCACTGCGACGGACACGGAGGCTAGGGGTTTCGCCACCGGCTTTCGGGAAATGGCGTTGAAAAAGTAAAAATAATACTTAAATATATCAGCCCCTGATAAAATCTTGTATAATCGTAATAAAATTGAGCGAAAAAGGCAAGCAGAAGTGGCTCCCCGAAAACTCAAAGGCCAAAACACTAAGCGCAAAACTACAAAGGCAGCACTGTTCGATATCCAGCACCGACTTCGGATTATGGCGGATACCGCTCCCGCCATGATTTGGGTAGCCGGTACAGAGCTAGGCGCGGTTAATGGACATATCGGGGCTGGTGTGGGAACGCCCGACACCGAAAGCCCTCTCCACCGGCATTACTTCAATCCAGTCTGGCTGGAATTTACGGGACGAACCCTGGAGCAAGAACAGGGATCGGGCTGGCTGGAAGGCATCCATCCCGAGGACAGACAGCGGTATTCAGACAATTATATCAGGGAATTTGTGCAGCGGCGGCGCTTCCAGATGCAATATCGCCTCAGGAGTGCCGGTGGGGAATATCGCTGGATTTTGGATACAGCTACCCCGCAGTTTTTGCCTGATGGCCAGTTTTTAGGGTACGCCGGCTCCTGTGCGGACATCACCGAAGTCAGGGGGGCGGGGGGTTTGACCCATCACCCGGAGTCAGGAGAACTTCACAATTCTGACGGCTGTCGCGGTGCTGCTGAATTAACACAGGCTAAAACGCCCCATAGAAGTCAGGGGCGAAAGCGCCAATCAGCAGAAAAATTTATAAATAAAAGCGAACAGTTCGACCGCAATTTGTTTGAGATCTGTCCCATCGGTCTGGCCTTGTGCCGGCTCGATGGGAAACTGGTTGAGGTCAATCCGGCTTTCGCTGCCATTCTCGGTCGAACCGCAGAAGAAACCCTCAACCTGACCTACTGGGAAATTACGCCGAAAAAATACCAGGCGCAAGAACAACTCCAGCTAGAGAGTTTAGAAAAGACGGGGCGCTATGGCCCGTATGAAAAAGAATACATTCACAGAGACGGGCATTTTGTGCCGGTGCGGCTCAAGGGGGTGATAGTAGAAAAAGACGGAGAGCGGCTGATCTGGTCGAGCGTGGAAGACATCAGCCACCGCAAGCAAGCAGAAGAAGCACTGCGCGTCAGCGAAGAGCGATTGCATCTGGCAGTAGAGGGAGCTGAGGTTGGGCTGTGGGATTGGAACGTAGCCAGCGGCGAAATTTATTTCAGCCCCCGGTGGGCGCAGATGCTGGGCTACAGTCCAGGCGAACTGGAAGGACACGTCAACACTTGGATAAGTCTCGTGCATTCTGATGATATGCCCCCGGTGAGAGAACTGTTGAACCCTCATTTAGAAGGGCGCACGCCTGCTTACCAAGCCGAATTTAGAATGCGGACAAAATCAGGGGAATGGAAATGGATTCAGGCAAGCGGCAAAGTCGTAGAGCGGGATGAAACCGGCAAGCCCCTCAGGATGGCCGGCACACACAAAGATATCACAAACCGCAAGCGCATTGAAGAAGCATTAATCAAAGAAAGGGACTTCAACAAAACCATTATCGAAACCTGCCCGGCGTTTATCGTCACAGTGGACGCCAACCTGAAAATCCGGATGATGAATCCAGCCATGCTCAGCGCCCTGGGCTACACCCCAGAAGAAGTAGCCGGCAGGAATTACATGGAGACTTTCGTACCCTCGGAGGAACGCGCGGCGTTAGGCGAGACTGTAGAGCGCCTGAAGAGGCTGAGGTTGCCGGTGACTCACGCCAACTGCGTGCTGACTAAAGACGGACAAAAAAGGTTCGTCGAGTGGCGCGGACGGTTAGTCTTTAAAGACAGCGGTGAAGTGGACTTCTTCTTTGGGGTGGGGATTGACATCACCGAACGCGCCGCCGCCGAAGAGGCACTGCGCTTAAGCGAGGAGCGATTCCGCTCCACCTTCGAGCAAGCCGCAGTAGGCATTTGCCATGTGGGCGCTAAAGATAGCCGGTGGCTGCTGGTCAATCAAAGATTTTGTGACATTGTGGGTTACAGCGTTGAGGAACTGCAGGCGCTGACGTTCAGGGGAATCACGCACCCGGATGACTTGGATGCCGATCTGGAGTGGGTCCGCAAGCTGCTGGCTGGGGAGATTCAGCGCTACTCAATGGAAAAGCGCTACATCCGCAAAGATGGCTCCCACATCTGGGTTCAGCTCACCGTATCCTTGGTGCGCTCCGCTGCAGGAGAGCCGCAATATTTGATTGGCGTGGTCGAAGATATCAGCGACCGCAAAACCCTGGAAAAAGATTTAGCCTGGGGGCAAGCCCGCTTTAACGCCTTTTTCACCACGTCGCCCGCCGGTCTAGCAATTATAGACGACCAGATGCGGTATGTGCAAATTAACGAAGCGCTAGCAGACATAAACGGGCTGTCCGTGGCGGATCATCTGGGCAAAACCGTGGGGGAAATCCTGCCCGATCTGGCACCTGCTGTAGAGCCAATGTTCCGGCGGATACTGACCGCAGGCGAAGCGTTTCACAACATAGAAATCAGCGGCGAAACACCAAAACAGCCCGGTGTGGAGCGGTATTGGATGGCCTCTTACTTTCCCCTCCCAGGCCCGGACGGGAAACCTGCCGCCATCGGTGTGGTCGCGATTGAAATCACCGAGCGCAAGCGGGCCGAAGTTGCGCTGCGACAGTACCAAGAACACCTGGAAGAACTTGTGGCAGAGAGGACTGCTGAACTTTCCCGGGCAAATGAGCAACTGCAACAGGAAATCCTCGACCGACAGCAGGCCGAGTCGGAGATCCAGCGCAGTTACAACCTCTTGCGCACCGTCCTTGAAAGCACCGCTGATGGCATTTTTGTCAGAGACCTTCAGGGGCGTTATGTAATGGTTAACCCTGCCGCTGCCAGCATTGCTAGAATGTCTGTGGGGGAAATGATTGGCAAGAAAGACACCGAGCTATTGCCGCCTGAACTTGCCCGCCAAATCATGGACAAAGACCGCGAAATCATAACATCGGGCGAAACTCAGAGATATGAAGAAGATGCGCTGGTAGCGGGCGAAATCCAGACGCTACTCACCACGAAAAGCTGCTGGCGGGACGGTTTTGGCAACGTCATCGGTATAGTGGGTGTGGTACAGGACATCACGGCTCGCAAGGCGCTGGAGAGAGAGTTAGTTCTGCGGCAAGCTCGCTTTGACGCCTTTTTCAAAGCCGCAAACGCTGGCATGGCCATCCTCGACCGGGATCTGCGGTTCGCACAAATCAACGAAACACTAGCAGAAATGAATGGGCCATCAGTAGAAGAGCATTTGGGCAAAACTCTGGCTGAAGTGCTGCCGCATCTGGCACCTATTTTAGAGCCAATGTACCGGCAGATGCTGGCGACAGGAGAGCCCGCTCTCAACCGGGAAACTAGCAGTTATACGCCCAAAAACCCGGGGGTTTTGCGACACTGGATTGCCTCTCACTTCCCGCTGCTAGGTGAGGATGGCTTTATTGGAATTGGTGCGGTTGTCATTGAAATCACCGCTCGCAAACGGGCAGAGGAGGCGCTACAAGAGCAGATTCGGCAGAATCAACTGATTCTGCAAAGTACGCTGGACGGTTTCTTCAAATTGCGTTTTGACGGGCAGCTCGTGGAAGTCAATCCCGCGTTTTCCGCAATTGTGGGATATTCGCGGGAGGAACTGCTTGGCATGCGCATTAACGAACTTGAGGCGCAGGAAACCCCTGAGGAAACCGCAAGGCACATAGAGAAATTGCTCCAAACTGGCTCTGACCGCTTCCAGACCAAGCACCGCCGGAAAGATGGGCTTCTTGTAGATTTGGAAATCAGCGCCTCTATCGTCGAGATTGGCTGCGACAGATTCATATTTTGCTTCGCACGCGACATTACTGAGCGCGTGCGGTCGGAAGAAGCTTTGCGGCAATCGGAGCAAGTCCTGAGACAGCAAGCGCAGCGGGAAGCGCTGCTCAACCGGCTCGCCAGAGCCATCCGCAACTCCTTAGATTTGGACACAATTCTGGCAACTGCCGTGCGGGAGATCCACAATCTTTTGCAGGTGGATTGGTGCTGCTTCAGCTGGTATCGCAATAACGCCAAACCGCCCGTTTGGGAGATGGTGCACGAGGCGAAGAATCCCTCCTTACCAACCATGATTGGTTCCTCGCCTGTTGAGTTATTTAGCCCCTTGGTGCTGCAGTTCTTGGAGCGGCAAATCCACCACCCGGCTGATGCCAGCACCCTCAATGAGCTGGGAATCAGCTATCTGTACCTTTCGCTCTTGCTGAGTTCAACAGTGGTGCTGCTGATTCAGACTCAAAGCGGTGAAGTCGGCATGATTGGCTGCCATTCCACTCAGGGATTGCGTCCTTGGAGCGAGACGGAAGTGGAACTGCTGCAAGCAGTTACAGACCAACTAGCTATCGCCATTGACCAAGCCAGACTTTACGAACAAACCCGCGCTGCTGCTAAGGAAGCCCGAGAGCGAGCCAAGCAACTCCAGCACACCCTGAACGAACTTCAGCGCACACAAGCCCAGCTGATTCAGAGCGAGAAAATGTCTAGCCTCGGGCAGCTGGTTGCCGGTGTCGCTCACGAAATCAACAACCCGGTTAATTTTATCTACGGCAATATCACTTATGCCAGTGACTACGCCCAAGACTTACTGAGACTGGTGGGAGTGTACCAGCACGAATACCCCAATCCCACACCGGCAGTCCAGGAAGCACTGGAAACTGTCGATCTGGATTTCCTGCGCCAAGACCTGATCAAACTCCTGTCTTCTATGAAAGTGGGAGCCGAACGCATTCGCGAGATTGTGCTTTCCCTGCGCACTTTCTCGCGGCTGGACGAAGCGGAAATGAAGGCGGTCGATATTCACTCTGGGATTGACAGCACGCTGCTGATTTTGCAAAACCGGCTAAAAGCCAAACCTGCTTATCCGGCAATCCAGGTGATTAAAAACTACGGCAATCTCCCCAAGGTGGAGTGCTATGCCGGTCAGTTGAATCAGGTGTTTATGAATATCCTCTCCAATGCCATTGATGCGCTGGAAGAGGGGCACCGGGCACCGGGCATCGGGCGCGGGAAACAACAGCAATGCCCAATGCCCAATCCCCAATCCCCAATCCCCACGATTGAGATTAGCACCTCAGTGGCGAATCGGGCATTACCAATGCCCAATCCCCAATCCCCTGTGCCCAATCCCCAATTTGTTGAAATTCGCATTGCCGACAATGGCCCGGGCATGAGTGAGGAAGTGCGCCGGCGGCTGTTTGACCCCTTCTTTACTACCAAGCCGGTCGGTCAAGGCACCGGCTTGGGGCTGTCGATTAGTTACCAGATTGTGGTGGAAAAACACGGGGGAATGCTGACGTGCGCCTCCGCACCCGGACAGGGGGCTGAGTTTGTGATTTCTATTCCTATTTCTCAGCTCAATAGGGGCTGAGATCTAGGAACTGCGTATTGCCCCATGCCCTCTAGGCAAAATCCTCCTCGGCCATCGCTGCCGCTGCGGTGCGGCTGGCCACATCTGCAGGCAGATAAACCGTAAACGCAGACCCAACTCCAGGCTGACTGCGCACGGCAATCAAGCCACCCATCATCTCGCAGAGGCGGCGGGTGATGGCCAATCCCAAGCCGGTGCCGCCGTACATGCGCTCTGCAGAGTCATAAGCTTGGGTGAACGCCTCGAACAGGTGCGGCACATACTCGGCGGGAATGCCGATGCCGGTGTCGGCAACGGTGAATGTTACCCAAGATGAGTGGGTGAGGGGGGGAGATCCTTGAGGGGAAAAGGATTTCGCGCCCTCCAGAGATCCGAAGCTCCCTAGCTGACCATCTCCATAACTCACCGCCAGGGTAATTTTGCCGTTCTCCGTGAATTTGGCGGCGTTGCCCAGCAAGTGCAGCAGGATTTGCCGGACTTTCTTCTGATCGGCGTGCATCACGCCCAGATTGCCGGCGCAGCGCACCTCCAGAGTATTGCCATTTCTTTCGACCTGCGGTAAAATTGCTGTCACAACGTTTTCAATCAAGGTGGAGATGTTGAACTTCTCCAGCCGCAAGCCAATCTGTCCGGCTTCGAGCTCGGCAATCTGCAGCAAATCATTGATCAGGGTCAGCAGATGTGTGCCGGCGGAGCGAATTTGCTGCAAATCCCGCACCCACTCCTTCTCGCCTGTCGCCCTGGCTTCTTCGAGCAGCAGGTCGCTGTAGCCGACAATCACGCTCAGCGGCGTTCGCAGTTCGTGGCCGATGTTGGCCAGAAACGCGCTCTTGGCCCGGTTGGCTGCTTCCGCTGCCATTTTAGCTTGCAGCAAGGCAGCTTCCGAACGCAGGCGGTGAGTGATGTCGTGGCAGGTGACCACCACCCCTTTCACCGCTCGCCGATCCAGCAGGTTGGCGATCGCGCCCTCAAAGAAACACCAAGAGCCATTGCGGTGCCGCATCCGGTACTTGGCGACCGGCAGGTGCGCTCTCGGGGAAAGCAGCGCTCGCTGAAACGTCTCGACAATCGGCAATAGGTCGTCCGGGTGAACCAGCTCAAAGGCTTTTTTGCCGATCACCTCGTTGAGGGGAAAGCCTAAAATCCGCTCCTGCGATGGACTGACGTAGCGGCAAATCCCCTCGGCGTCCAGAATTAAAATCAGATCCGTCCCGTTTTCGAGCAGCGCCCGGAATCGCAGCTCGCTGTCTAACTTTTGCCGGCTTGACTGCAGCATCTCCCTCCCCTGTCGCTAAAATGTAATATTTGTTTAAATTTATATAACTTCTTTTAAGAATTTTAGCTCTAAGTGTCTAAATTTTGAGGATTTTAAATCATATCTAATCCTCGTTCGGCCAGACTTTATAAAAATTTAACAAATTAAGCAGTGGGAGTGAATCAACCTGTGATGGCACCCTGTTGCCGCCGGCTGAGAGGTGCTGGGGAGACTTGCTGTCGGGTGCCTTAATAGAGCACTGCTGAGTTGATTGCGCCTCAATCCGGGGGCTATAGCGGTTTTCAGTTGGATGAAATACACCCAAAGAAACCCGGTTTCTTTAAGAAACCGGGTTTCTCAGTACCTCACTCATACGAAAAACGCTATAAGATTAGAGTGGGCAGCGAGTCAGAGGGGAGAAGGGGGCGTGCTTCTGGCGGGCTGAGAGCGCGGCGCAGACCGGCAACATCGCTTCACCCAACACCCCCACCCGGGAACTTTGACCGCACCTCGGATGCCGGCGAGGGAATCAGGCGGGCGCGGCAGGAAACAGCGGTGGCGCAACCAATCGCCAGCAGAGCACGAGCAGATATGTTTGCCGATATCTGGGAAAACTATTAAGAATACTGACTTTTGCCAAAATAGAAGAGACAATGGGCTACAGGCAAGTGGCTTGCGAGCATTCAGAAGTCAGAAATATCTTTTACCCTTCTCCCTTCTCCGTTTCTTAAGCCCACAGTCCCTATTCGCATTAAGGATCTGCCAATGCAGCCAATTCGCACCTTTAACGTTTCTCCTTCTCTGCCAGCTCAGCTGGAACCCCTGCGCAAACTCGCTTACAATTTGCACTGGGATTGGAA
>JALOOK010000209.1 GCA_025454445.1 Oscillatoria sp. Prado101
CTTTCAGAAATTGGATGAATTTGATTGTGTTGTCTATGATTTCCAATTTGGCAGTCCTGATAAAATTTATAATGTCAATTCTCCTAAATTGCTGAAAGTATTCTCCCAAGAGCGTCTAAAGTCAGAAATATTTTGCTCCGGATTCTATGGCTCGAAGCGGGGATTGTTTAGCCAAGAAAGAAGAAAATGGCTGCTATCTAAACTGAAAGAGTCTGAGGCAGAAATTCTCTACCCGACAGGAGATCAGCCCGTTCTAAACTATATGTATATGAGGTTGGGCCTACCTATCTGCAACTTGGCCCATCACTTGCCAAAAAGTGAAGTTACGGGGAATAGCGTTACCTCCACACACTTTGAAGAGCGAGACCACATTATGTATGACAAGGGTAATAGACTGACTTACCTTCACTATATTGGAATTCATCCAGGCATCACTGAGGCGGTGTGTGCCGGCGAAAATATTGAGTTTCCCTATCGCAATGTGTTTCTGCACTATCGCTACCTGCACGAACCAGAAAAGCGTCCAGTGTTTACAACACCGCCAAGAATGTACAGCGACAATCCCCGCCCCAGTTGGCTGAAACGAGTGCTGATAAAATTGAAGTTAACCCGTTGAGGAGGATGTATGAATCGCGGTATATATATTGTCGCTAATGACAGGGTGATGGACAACGCCATTGCGCTCCTCAACAGTATTCGTTGCTACGATAAGGAAGTGCCGGTTTTTCTTATCCCCTTCAACGAGAACTATCAACAAGTGGCCAGCACCCTCAGCCGGCTGCACGGGGTTCAGCTATTCCCAGACCTGGAATTCGTAGAAGAGTTTACCCAAAAAGTTGGAGAAATTTTCCCTCGCGACTTCTTAGCTTTACCCAACAAAATGCGAAAGCTGGCCGTTTGGTTTGGCCCCCTAGATGAATTTCTCTACATAGACACGGACATCATTGTTTTTGAAAAAATCGCTGACAGTTTAGATAAATTAGCGGAAGTCGATTTTTTTTGCTGCGACTACCACCATGCCGGCGAAAAACTGCGGAATATCTTCTCGCAGGTCGTGCGGGAGCAAAACATCTTCACAGAAGAAGAACTGCAGGATGTTTTTAACAGCGGGTTCTGGGCTTCCAGAAAGGCAGCCATCACCGAACAGCAGATGTACGGCATTCTGCGGGAGTGTTCGGAACATCGAGAGTATTTCGACTTCACTCAAAATGTTACAGACCAGCCTATATTAAATTACACGGTTCTCAAACTGATACCCAAACGGGCGAATCTGGTTAAAACTCCAGAGGGAGAACCGGGAAGCTGGGCGGGTTCCAAGCACTTTCGGGAAAAAGAGCATGTCCTATACGATGGGGAAAAACGTCTGAAATACCTGCACTGGGCGGGGACACCCATAAAGCCGGGGGGCGCTTATTGGAAATTGTGGGAGTATTATCGCTACCTGCATGAAGACAGAGGGCCTTTTTTGCAAAGACTTGTCCGCCGTTTAATGCCTTTTAGTGGTAGCCGCACCCAGTCTTAGGAGGAGTTATGACAGAAGGGATCTATACGCTTGCTAATGATGTCGTTTATGACCAACTGGTTGCCTTGCTCAACAGCATAGAAGCTAACGCCGGGAAAGAAATACCCGTTTGCGTGATTCCCTACGACAGCCGGTTGGACAAGGTGCGTGCGGAAGTCGCAGCCAGAAAGAATGTAACGCTATTTGACGACACCGCTTCTATTGCCTATTGGGAAGACTTTGCGACTCAGGCGTGGAAAGCTCACGCTCGCGCCCAAAATGTCTGGCAAGAAAGAGGCTTGCCAAAAGTCTACCGTCTGGAGATGCACCGGAAACTCTGCTGTTTTGACGGGCCTTTTGAAAAGTTTATTTATTTTGACGCCGACACGCTGTTAATGGGTTCGCTAGACAGCGTATATAAAAAGCTATATGACTTTGAATGGGTGGCAAATGACTTTCAGTACAAATCTGATATCAAATATATTTTCGACCGGCCACAAGACCAAATTCTGCAAGTATTCGCGCCAGAAAAACTCAAGTATCACATTTTCTGTGCCGGCTGGTTTGCTTCCAAAAAAGGTGTTTTGAATAATCACAAGCTGGCGAATCTGCTGGATAAATTAAGAGCCGGTGAAGCCGATGTCATGGCGCTGTGGGGACCTGACCAATCCCTGTTTAATTACATGGTGTTGCGCAGTGACATCTCCTACTATAACTTTGCTTATCACGGAATAGATCAGGCAACCGGCAGCCACTGGTCATCTCAATTTGAGACAATAGATAATGTTCTCTACGACAGAGGGCGTCGGCTTACCTACCTGCACTATATGAGTGTGCCATCCGGGAAATTTACACGACTCTGCGCCGGTGAAGATGTGGATATTCCCTACCGCGATGTGTTTCTGCACTATCGTTACTTAAAGTCACCAGAAGAACGCCCCCAACTGAAACGCCCCAGTTGGTTCGTTCGTCTCCAGCGGAGTGTTTCCCGTTTTATCAAGCAAAAAGTTGCTAACATCCAGCACCGGTGGCGCAAGCTCACAAATCGACTAACTTGAAAATGTTTGTAGGGGCGGGTTCACCAACATCTTAACTTCGTAGAGACATTTTAGGTAAACCCGCCCCTACGAGCCCTACCGGCTCGCCCGCGGTGAGGCAAGTTTTCATTGGTGGCGGTGTGTGCAGTTCCGAAGCGACTGTCTGGTAACGAGGGATAACCCGATTTCTTTAAGAAAGCGGGTTCTCAGTCCCTCACTAATATAAAAAACGCTATCTGAACGATAGCGACAAGACAGAGTATAATCAAATTCCCAAACCAAGATCTAGCGTGTGGGCAGAATTCTGTTTTCAGTTAACCCAGCGAATCTAAATCTAGCGCTTGCGATCCCCCCCGCTCCAGCTGAACCAAAACTTGGCCCAGCTGATACCAAATCAGCCAAGCAATCAGAACAGTCATAGGCAGAGATAGGGCGTAAGAAAGCTTCGATGGCAAGCCAAAAACTTCTAAACCAGAACCCAGAAAAACACAAATACCGGCGGAAATTCCCAGAAAAGGAACAAACAGTTGTGTTCCTTTCAGGTTGGCCAGAGTTCGAGTTGAGCGGTTCTTCGACCACTCTCGCACCAGATTTTTCAATGTCGTTTCAAAGGCAACGCCAGAGGTTATGCCGGCTAGCAGACCAGCGAGCAGTAAAAAATACGGGGGGTCAGCGGGAAAATAGTACACTAAAAACTCCTTAGATGGTCATCGTAATTATCCGGCAACCTCCTTTCCTTCGTTTCCGGGAATTACTCCCGGAACGACAGGCGAAAGGAAAAACTGTTACGAGCGCCAGTTTTCAAACACCGGCAGAACCGTCACCGAAGGCAATATAGCAGCAGCGCCCTCCGTAGAAAACTCTGCCACCGCACCCAGCGCCGCGCTAAATAAACGACTGGGCTGCAAATCCTCCTTAACCAAATTCCACAAACGCCGCACCTCTTGCGTGTGGATTCGGTCATCTTCCGTGAGAGCGATCAGCAGCTTGCGCCGCAGGAACTTACCCTCCTCTGACAGCAGATACTGCAAACCCAATTGAGCCGTGGGAAGCAAGTCGAAACTTTTATCCGCTCGGGCGATCTCAATCAAGTTCTCCAGCCGCTCCCAGGATAATTTACCATTTTTAAACAGCACCTCAACCAGCCGCCGGCGCAATTCCGGAGTTTCGCCGGTCAGCAGACGCCGCGCCACATAAGGATAGGCAATTTCCACAATCTTAAAATCAGGGTTCAGGGTGATAGCCAAACCCTCCTGCGTCACCAGAGAGCGAATAATCAGGGCGAACTTGGCAGGCACTCGGAAAGGATAATCATACATTAACTCCGAAAACCGATCCGTGATCGTCTTGAAGTTAAAATTGCCCACACTTTCCCCCATAATATCCCCCAGCACCGCTTCCAGCGCCGGCACAATGGGCCAGATATCGGTTTTGGGGCTGAGAAATCCCAGCTTGACAAAATCCTCCGCTAGTGCTGGGTAATTTTTGTCAATCAAGTGCACCACCGAATCCACCAGGGTTTCTTTAGTGCTTTGCTCCAGCAAATCCATCATCCCGAAGTCGATGTAGGCCATGCGGCCATCGGGCATGGCAAACAGATTGCCAGGGTGGGGATCGGCGTGGAAAAACCCGAATTCCAGAAGCTGCTGCAGGCCAGATTCCACGCCGATGCGGACTAGCCCATCGCTATCCAGACCGGCAGCTTTAATTTTTTCAGTGTCCGTCAGCTTAAAGCCATTAATCCACTCCAGGGTGAGGACATTACTGCTGCTGTAGCGCCAGTAAATCGCAGGTACTTTCACCCTGGGGTTTTCGCTGAAATTACTGGCAAACTGTTCGGCGTTGCGCCCCTCATTGAGGTAATCCACCTCCTCAAACAGCTTAGTGCCAAATTCGTCCACAATCAGCGTCAGGTCGTGGCCCAGATTCAGGGGCAGCAATGGCCCGATCCAGCTGGCTGCCCACCGCATTAAATAGAGGTCGAGGGCGATCGTGGGTTTCAAATTGGGGCGCTGCACCTTCACCGCCACTTCTTCGCCGGTGCGCAGGCGTCCCCGATACACTTGGCCCAGGCTAGCCGCAGCCACCGGCTCTGGGGACAGCTCGCTGTATATTTCCTCCACTGAGCGGTCTAAATCCCTTTCAACAATCCGGAAGGCGATCTCGTTGGGAAACGGGGGCAGCTGGTCTTGCAGCTTGACCAGTTCTTCCAAAAAGTCTTTGCGGATCAAATCCGGTCGGGTGGACAGGGCTTGGCCAACTTTAATGAACGTTGGCCCCAGATCCGTGAGGATGTGGCGCAGGTGTTCTGCCCGTTGCGACTTGTGCTCGGTAGCTTGGTGCTGCCACAAGTCCCACAGCAGCCCCAGGACAAAGCCGGTAAAGAACCAGATGATTTTCAGGGCGCGTCCGACAGCTTGCCAGGGACGGGAGCGGTAGAACTGAGCGATCGCCTGCGGATCGTAGCGCCTCAGCTGAGCGATTTGATGCTGACCCACGCTTTTTTTGCCTCTTGCACTCAAAAACTAACAGTTTAAAAATTGATGCTGCCAGCTGCCACAAGTGGGTCGCTGAACAACGGAACTCGTCTCTCGGTCAGAATTCTGAACCAGTGAGGCGCTTCCATGATATTCTTATAGATTGGCCTTTTGGCTTAACCGGCACACCTACCGGTAATTTCGTATCTTTTTATTAAGTATATTATGTAAAAGTACAAAAAACTTAGCGTTTCGCAGCACCGGCAGCGCTCCCCGGCGGGTTAAGGCCACAAGTGAGCCGGGGAGAGCTAGGGAAAACATCAGCGTTGACCGGCATGTATGGACAGCAACTCGCTCTCAGCAGAATGCCCCCACTGCTGGCAAATTTAATTCTGGGGACAGGCAGCCGGCGGCTGCCAAGGACTGTGAGGAGTGCCTGCGAGCGGATTGGCGGTCAGAATCACCTCCCCACCGGCACCGATAACCCAGCCTTGCGCTTCCACAATCGGGGAGTCGGGATTTGGGGACTGGGAGATTTCTGCCGCACTCCGGACAGCTACTTGGCCAGCTCCAGAACTCCCCCGCTCCTCTGCTGACTGTTCCAGACCCAAATCCAGCAGCACAGTATTGCCGGCAAGCAGTTCGGTGGGGATGGCTGGGATGCCGCCGCGTCCGGTAACGTAGAAGCTGCTGCCCCGGTGAGTCTCACAGCCAGAGGCAATCAAAGACATCGAGGACACTCCCAGGCAGGGCGAATAACCCCTTGCTCGGGTCAACATCTGGGGTGTTAATTTCCACTGTGCCACTCAGCCCGTATTGAGAGCTGGCAGTGATGTCGCTGTCGGGGGAAAGAAAAATGCCTCGGGTGCTAATTTGGATTTTCCCCCCGTTGCCCAAGTAAGCATTGGCGGTGATGTCGCTATTTTCCAAGGCGGCTAGGACATCAGTGCTGACAGTGATATTGCCGCCATTGCCGCGACCGCCGTCTCTGCCAGCCGTGGCAGTAATCGCGCTGTTGCGGCGCAAGATCAAGTCTCGGGAGCGCAATGCGATATCTCCGCCCTCACCCGAGACAGTGGCAGCAGTGATAGCGCCTCCGCTATCGAGACGGATAGAGTTGGCTCGCACTTGCAGGTTGCCGGCATTGCCGGTCGATAAACCGGCCACAGTGAGCACCGCCCGATCGCGAACAGAGAGAGTGCCGGTGCTCACCGTTAAATTCCCAGCATCTCCAGCATCGCGACTGCGGGCAAATAAACCGCTGACCAGTTCGCCTGTTGCTGCTTTGCCAATCAGTTCGATGGAGTCGCAAGCGCTCACCCTCAAAGTCCCCCCCCGCCCTGCACCCCGAGTGCTGGCAGCTACTTGCGCCCCATTGCGAACAGTCAGCCGCCCGGTAGAGAGCGTCAAGATGCCACCATTGCCAGCACCGAGAGTTAGAGACAGCAAGCCACTGGGAAACCGAGCATCGGCAGTGGTGCCAACCAGTTCTACAGACTCGGAAGCTTGTACTGTCAGATCCCCCCCCTTACCACCCTGACCGTCCCTAAAGGATGCGGTACTCACCTGTGCCCCATCTCGAACCAGCAACCGTCCGGTGACAATCGTCAAGTTCCCCGCAGCGCCGGTTCCTTGAGCCTGAAAAGACAAGCCACTGACAGATTGTCCATCGGCGGAGGTGCCAACCAGTTCCACCGACTCGGAAGCTTGTACCGTTAGATTCCCTCCCTGACCGTCTCTAAAGGAATTAGTGGTGATGGTTGCTCCATCTTGAAGCCGCAACCTTCGAGTTCCAACCCTGACGTTCCCGGCAGCTCCTGTTCCTTTAGTCTCAGCTAATATGCTCCCATCGGCATTGGCACCGCTCATTTCCAGAGACTCGGAGGCACTAACCGCCACAGTCCCTCCCGGTTTCGACCCCAACGTCTGAGCCTGAATCAGCGAACCATCCCTAAGCGTCACGCGCCTTGCTTGAATTTGGATATCGCCACCCCCTTCGCCATCAGCATTCACTACAGCCTTTGGGGACAGTTGGATGTCCTGGAAATTCCCCACGCCAGAATATCCCAGGGCATAACCTTTGTCTGCGCTCGTCAGGCTAACCGCCGCGTTCCCGGCCACACTCCCCAGCTCGATACGACCCCCAGGTGCCGTGAGATAGCCTCCCTCCAGCAGCACATCGCCGCCGACAAGCGCCAAGGTTTTTTCTGGCCGCACCGCCAAACCCACGACTTCACCGCTGCTATTGGTGGCTGTTGATTGATTTCGGATGCTTCCGGGAGATGCCCCAAATTGCAAGCCAACCGGCACACTCACTGTCAGCAGCGGTGCGGTGTTGGGTGCGGTGGTGCTGAATTCTCTGCCATCGGCAAACTTTACCCGACTCGCTGTGGAGGCTAAGAAGGAACCGCCGATGTTCAGGCTGGCATTGGGGCCAAAAATAATCCCGCTGGGGTTAATCAGAAATAGGTTAGCCGTACCGTTGGCTTTCAGGGTGCCATCAATATTGGTAATCGAACTGCCGGTGACGCGAGTGATGATGTTCTGGATATCGGGGGCGTTGTTGAAGTGTGCGGTGGTGCCGGTGGGAACAGAAAATTGGTTGAAGCTGTGGAACAGGTTGCCACCGGCACGACTGCCGCCGGTGATGGTGAAGGTGCTGTTATTTGGCGTGACTGTGGAATTCACCGGCACAGTGGCATCCG
>JALOOK010000210.1 GCA_025454445.1 Oscillatoria sp. Prado101
CCCCGACTGTGACGACTGTTCCGGGGGATGCCGAGAAGCTCAGCCGCACCCCCCAGAGGTGTTGCTTGACGCCTTTGTAGGTGTTCAAGCGGGCAATTGTCTCTTGACCGATGTAACATCCTTTGCTATAGGAAATCGTGTGCGAGAGCCGCGCTTCTAGGGGGTTGTAATCCTCCGTGAGTTCCAAGTCGGGTGCCGGTCTTCCTTGCTCGATTCTTAACTGTTCCCAGCCTAGGGAGCTCAGTGGGGTCGCACCGGCTGCTGTGATACTATTCCAAAGGGTTTCCGCACCTGCAACCGGCATAATTAAAGTATAACCGGCAATCGCCAAACCATTTCCGACAGCCACCCGAAAAACAGCACCGGCAATATTGAATAACTGATGGCTGCCATCGGGTTTACCCACCATTTCTCCAGCGCCGAGTTTCTCCAGCAAGGCGTGACTTTCTGGCCCGATTAAGCTGAAGGCAGCGGTTTCACTGGTGATATCTGTCAGCCGCACTTTGTCGGCAAAAAAGATATATTTATCCAGCCACTGCATTAATTGCTGCCGGCGGTTGGGGGAGACAAACAGCAGCACTGAGTCTTCTGTGATGTAAGCTGTGGCCAGGTCAATAGTGCGAGCTGTAGAGGTTACGAAAACGGTGTCGCAACCCTGTCCTGGTTTGAGGCTGTTAAAGTCGTTGGTACTTTGGTTGTGCAAGAAGCGAATGCGATCCGCATCTTCAACCAGGATTCGCCCCCAGTGCGAGTGGTTCGCCACTGCTGACGCCAGCCGGCAAGCGTTAAGTGCGGCGGCTTCGTTTCCGTTGGATTCCTTACCCAGGTTGCAGGCTGGGTGCTGCGCGAGTTCTTCCATAGTCGCTATGTTAATTTTGGCTAAAACGTGGGGCACTGCTCCCTAATGGTAGCCTAGAAAGTTCTAAAACGGAATAGGAGGGCGTCCGATTTAAGTCGCGGGCAAACCGGCAAATAGCTGCGCTACAATCTGTTTCGTCTTGGCATCGAGCCGGTTCCAATCCACATCGCCGGTTTCGTCGATGAGACTGGTATCGATGTCAACTTCCACGCTTTCTGATTCAGCGTGGGAAGGTCTGTAGTTGCTAAAGCATATCTGGTAGCACAAATCCCAGAGGTCAAAAGTGAATTCTTGCTCTTGATGTTGCAGGCGCAGGAGATAGCCCGGATAGGGGGAAAGCACGTCCTGATAAGTGCCTTGCCAGACAGATTCTTCCAGCTGTTTGCGGATGTTGTCTATTAGGCGGATGAGAGCCGGCTGCATCAGAATTTCAGCTTGCTGCCACGCGGCGGGATCTTTGATTTTTGGTTTCATTTGAACGGATATGTTGATAGATTTTCCAGGGCAGTGGGCGATGGGGCACGCTAGTATTGGGAATTGGGCATGGGGAATTGGGAATTGGGCATCATCGAATTGGGCATTGGGGATGCAAGGATTTGGGATTGGGGATTGATTGTTGCCTCCCATGCCCCATGCCCCATCCCCCATGCGCAATCCCCCATGTGCAATCCCCCATGTGCAATCCCCCATGTGCAATCCCCCATGTGCGTCAGCCGCATGCGATGATGCCCCATGCGCCATGCCCCATGCGCAATCCCCTTATTTTTTGCCGATCGTCCAAATGTTGGTGAACATCATCAGCAGCGCCCCTATGATAATGGCGATGGCCAGCCCGCCTGCAATCCAATCCAGCGACTGAGTGTTTTCCATTGAGATTTTTAGATGTAACTTACAGCACTTACCTTAGCCTACAGCAGGGTGGGTTAAGAACGCACCGGCTTCTCTTTTTGGGGAAATCTTGCCGACTGTCGGGGGTGCCGGTAGCTGGGCGATCGGGGATGAGGGCTAGACTAGCGACAGCGATGATCGTACAATAGTGACAGTCACACTTAAAATTGCACTTATCGTGTTTGATTTACATACCCTGTCGGAATTCTCCCGCCACCACTGCATCGCCATTTGTGCGTTTCTGGTTCCAGCCAATTTGCTGGTAACATTGCTAACCATTATTCTCACCGCACTGCGCCGCCCTCAAGTTCAGGTGTGGCGAGCGGCTGGATTTGCTTGCATCTTGGCTGCACTTATGGTACTTCATGTATATACTTGGCTGAGCGTTGGGGTGATTATGGCTCCCACCTACATTTTGCTGTCTCTGGCAAGCACCTGTTTGGCCATTAACCTGTGGGCGAGCGCCCATCCGCGCAGTATGGCGAGATTGCTCAGAGGCGCGTGATGGAAGGGATGCTTGTAGTTGGGCTTTAGCCCAAAATGCCCAACCTACTTACCCCGCCCCGGAGAAAATTGTCATAGTTTGTAGTTGGGCTTTAGCCCAAAATGCCCAACATACTAACCCCGCCCCGGGGAAAATTATCATAGTTTGTAGTTGGGCTGCACGCCCAACCAGCCCAACATACTAACCCCGCCCCGGGGAAAATTATCATGGTTTGTAGTTGGGCTGCACGCCCTTTTGATAGTTTGTAGCTGGGCTGCACGCCCAACCAGCCCAACCTACTTACCCCGCCCAGGATAAAATTGTCATAGTTTGTAGTTGGGCTGCACGCCCAAAATGCTGACCATCTTGTCTCTACAAGAGTTTGACAATTAGGATGCACCTCAACTGAAGGAACCTCGGAAAAACGATGAAAGATAGACTGATAGAATGGCTAAATTTGTTTTTAATGGCGGATGTATTCCTGGTGCTATTTAGTTTCGCGTGGCTGGCGGTTGCGGTTGCCGGTCGGGCGGCAAACGTGAGTCTAGGACTCGATTTGTGGTACAAGCTTTGGGAGCCGGTGTTTACGCCGGCAATTGGCATTCTCATGGGAGGTGCAATTCTGAGCGGCATAATTAGCTGGGTTTCCAAACGGCTGCAATCTAACTGATTGCCAGTCTTAAGATGCCGGTGGGGAGGTGAATCCTTGCCGGCATACCTAAAGTTTCAGACTGGGTAAAATCAATTTTTTGACAAAGCTAGCGGGCTGGAAGCTGCGTACAGGCGTTTGAGTAATTATAACTAGGGACAGCCCGGGAAGGAAAGCGGACGGAACTCTAGCCGCCGCAACCCTGAGAGGTAATTTATAAAGAAAAAGTGAAGTCAGAAGAAACCGGGTTTCTTGTGGTGGATCAGGGCTCAAACTCAACTTGACGGCAGAAGAAACCTGGTTTCTGGCCCTCTCTGTCTTAACAATTACTTTATAAACCCGTTCTCACTGTTAAGATTTGAGAAGCACAGACGTTACACGCAGCATCTCCACTCACAGATCCCGCCGCAGGTGATACAATCTTCCCACATAGCTAGGGGTGCCCGCACACCGGGCTGAGATCAAACCCTTAGAACCTGACACCGGGTAATACCGGCGGAGGGAAGCTGTTTATCGAGGAAACCAAACATGCGAGCAGAATGGGTGGCCAAGCGGCGCGGACAGAGTAATGTCTCTCAAATGCACTACGCCCGTCAGGGAGTCCTCACCGAGGAAATGGACTATGTGGCGAAGCGGGAAAATCTGCCCGCGGATCTGATTCTCGAAGAAGTGGCGCGGGGGCGGATGATAATTCCCGCCAACATCAACCACACTAACCTGGAACCGATGTGCATCGGCATCGCCTCCAAGTGCAAGGTGAACGCCAATATCGGCGCGTCTCCCACTTCCTCGAATATTGACGAAGAAGTCGAGAAGCTGAAACTGTCTGTCAAATACGGTGCCGATACCGTGATGGACTTGTCCACCGGCGGCGGCAATCTCGATGAAATCCGCACCGCGATTATCAACGCCTCGCCGGTTCCCATTGGCACGGTGCCGGTGTACCAAGCGCTGGAAAGCGTGTACGGAAGGATGGAAAACCTGACGCCGGATGACTTCCTGCACGTCATCGAAAAACACGCCCAGCAGGGAGTGGATTACATGACAATCCACGCCGGCATCCTGATTGAATACCTGCCTTTGGTGAAAACCCGCCTCACGGGCATCGTCTCTCGCGGCGGCGGCATCATCGCAAAATGGATGCTGCACCACCACAAGCAAAATCCCCTATACACGCACTTCCGCGACATCATCGAAATCTTTAAAAAATATGATGTCTGCTTCAGCTTAGGGGATTCCCTGCGCCCGGGTTGCACCCATGACGCCTCGGACGAAGCGCAACTCGCCGAACTCAAAACTTTGGGGCAACTGACTCGCAAAGCGTGGGAACATGACGTGCAGGTGATGGTCGAAGGCCCAGGTCACGTCCCGATGGATCAAATCGAGTTCAATGTCAAGAAACAGATGGAGGAGTGCTCGGAAGCGCCTTTCTATGTCCTCGGCCCTCTGGTGACAGACATTGCCCCCGGTTATGACCATATCACGTCCGCCATCGGGGCGGCAATGGCCGGCTGGTACGGCACGGCGATGCTGTGTTATGTGACGCCCAAGGAACACCTGGGACTGCCCAATTCGGAAGACGTGCGCAATGGGCTAATTGCCTACAAGATTGCGGCGCACGCGGCGGACATTGCCCGCCACCGCCCGGGAGCTCGCGATCGCGATGACGAACTCTCCCGCGCCCGTTACAATTTCGACTGGAACCGGCAATTTGAGCTGGCCCTCGACCCAGATCGGGCCCGGGAATATCACGACGAAACGCTGCCGGCGGATATTTACAAAACCGCTGAATTCTGCTCAATGTGCGGGCCTAAATTCTGCCCGATGCAGACTAAGGTTGATGCCGATGCGCTGGCAGAACTGGAGAAGTTTCTGGCTAAAGAGCCGGTGATTCAAGGTTAATCTATAGCGGCTCTCAGTTGGATGAACTATGGCCCAGAAACCCTGTTTCTTAAAGAAACCGGGTTTCTCAGTACCTCACCTCGGATGAGAAACGCTATACTATAGATAAGCGGGGTGTGTGTTCCGGCGCACGCCCCCACACATTGCTTTCCCATCCTCTAGAGGCTTTATTACAAAAGTGGGATGATCTTCATTATGCACCGGCACCCCTACCGCCAACCCAACCGGCGGCAATTCCTCCACCTCAGCCTCTTCTCAGCCGCATCAGCACTTTCCTGGGCTTGCACTAAAGGCGTGGCAAAAACCAGCAAAGCAAGTATCCTTATTATAGGAGCAGGCATTGCCGGTTTAGCCGCCGCCCGCGAACTTCAATCTCAGGGCTTCAAAGTAACTGTCTTAGAAGCTCGAAATCGCACCGGCGGCAGAATTAACACCGACAGAACCCTCGGTTTTTCCGCTGATTTGGGCGCATCTTGGATTCACGGTATCACAGGCAATCCCATTACCAAACTGGCGCGAGACTTCCAGGTTCGCATCGCTCCCACTGATTACGATAATATCACAATTTACGGCACAGATGGCAAGTCTCTGGGAGACAAAGAAATTGATAGAGCCGAATCCCTCTACGAGGATATTATCAGCCGTGCGAAAGCGATGGGGGAGAAGCTGGAAAAGGACATCTCAATCGCTGAAGCTGTCAAGGGCATCTTGCAGGGAGAAAACCTGACGCCCCAACAAAGAACTCTCCTCAACTGGCAACTCACTTACAACGTAGTGGGGGAAACCGGCACAGATTTGGAAAATCTCTCCCTGATGGCTTATGATGAGGATGAGGTGTTTGGCGGGGATGACTATCTGTTTCCCGGCGGTTACGACGCAATCATCCCAGGATTGGCGAAAGGGATTGAGATTCAGCTTCAGCAGAAAATCACCGCCATTGACTATGGAAAGAAAGGCGTTATGGTGAAAACTGAACGCGGCAGTTTTCAAGCGGATGCTGCTGTGATTACTTTGCCTCTTGGCGTTCTGAAATCTGGCTCCGTAACTTTCTCGCCCCCACTCCCTGAGCGCAAAAGCGCTGCTATCAGTCGCCTGAATATGGGAGTGCTGAACAAGGTTGTTCTCAAGTTCCCCCGGGTATTCTGGCCGGCAGATAATGATATGATCGGATATGTCAGCCCGCAGTCAAAAGATTTCTCGGGATTTGTCAATCTGCACCGGCACACTTCTGCGCCGGTGCTGGTAGCGCTGACGGGTGGGAGTTTTGCCCGCGAGCTGGAACAATTAGCTGAGCGAGAGGTGGGAGAGCGGGTGATGAAGCTATTGCGTCGCGCTCACGGGAATGGGATTCCCAATCCTGAAGCAATTGTAAGGACGCGATGGGCTGCAGATCCATTCTCTTTCGGTTCTTACTCGCAGATTCCTGTGGGGAGCTCCACCGAGGATCTGGAAGCGCTAGCTCAACCCGTTGCAGATCGCCTGTTTTTTGCCGGTGAAGCCACATCCCAACAGTATCCCAGCACAGTCCACGGCGCTTTTCTCTCGGGCATTCGGGAAGCAAAACAAATCGGCAAGAGATTTGCCGGTTAGAGATTGGGGGAAGAGAGCTTATAGGAGATCAAGAAATTGAGAAAGCAGGATGGCTGTAAGAAGCTGGAGGTTTCTGAACTCCCCCCAGAAACCGGGTTTCTGAGAAAACTTTTGCCTCTCATCCGAAGGATTGATTGAGAAACCCGGTTTCTGAACTCCCCCCAGAAACCGGGTTTCTTTATTCAGAAACCCGGTTTCTGAACTCCCCCCCCAGAAACCGGGTTTCTGAGAAAACTTTTGCCTCTCATCCGAGACATTGATTGAGAAACCCGGTTTCTCAACTCCCCGAAGCCAAGCAAATCGGCAAGAGGTTTGCCGGTTAGAGGTTGGGGGAAGAGAGTGTCTGACGCCGGTGTTCCTGAATCTCTGGAATCGTAAACAAAGCCTGAAACTCCAAGCCCTCTTTGTGGTATAATTCGGCACCGCCTTGCTGCCGGTCTACCAGAGCAATGACTCGCTCGACAGTGTAACCGGCATCCCGCAGGCGGTTCACCGCTTTCATGGCAGAAGTGCCGGTGGTTACCACATCTTCGAGCACCACCACCAGGGCACCGGCTCTGAGTGTGGGCCCTTCAATGTATGCCTGCGTCCCGTGTCCCTTAGGCTCTTTGCGGACAATCAGCGCCGGCACCGGCCTGTTCTCACAAGCCGAAACCACACTCACCGCTGTTACAATCGGATCGGCTCCCAAAGTCAGTCCCGCCACGGCCTCGGTGTCCAGTGGCAGTGCCGACAGGAGCAGGCGACCGGTGGCCAAAGCCCCTTGAGGGTGGAGCGTCACTAGCTTACCATTGATATAGTAGGAGCTGCGCTGCCCGGAAGACAGCACAAAGTCCCCTTCTCGATAAGCCAGCTCGCAGAACAAATCCAGCAGTTGCCGGCGCAGCGCCGTTAAATCGGCAGTGGCCACGGAAATATAGCTCATTAACTCAGCACAAAACGTTAAGCCTTCCGCAATTGTGCCACGAAATGAGCTAAATCAGTCGGGATTAGTTAAGATAAGTGCAAAGGTTGAGGAGTAAAGTTATGGGCGTGCTGTTTAAAATAAAAGCCGGTGTCTTGGGTGCGAGTGTGTCAACTCTGGCTGTGGCTTCTGCCATCCTGACAGTAGCTGCGCCCGCCAGCGCAGAGCCCAGGCAACCTGTACCGCTTCGAGATGCTTTTAATAATGCTTTCTACGACAATGCTGGAACATTTTTTCAGAATCGCTCTATCTATAACCAAATTAACGGTATTTTAGGGCAAGGTTCGATTATTCGCAGCGGTTTTCCAGAAAAGCAAATTGAGCGCGATGTCAGGGGGCTTCACAGCCTGTACGAAGATGCACTCAACCAGCAAGTAGGC